>JAJRRE010000418.1 GCA_024279745.1 Alphaproteobacteria bacterium | reverse complement strand
TTGGCAGAATTGGCGCGCGTTTTGCAAGTTAATTTACCTAATCGCTTAGTCTGATCTTAAGTGCAGCAGGCTATTCTCGACGAAGAGTTCCAGAAAGTGTGGTTTGAGTAAGATGACCGATCAACAATTAAGAGCGCGCGTGAGATATGTAATTGGCCCCGACGGTAGCCCGTTGACGGTGGCAGATCTTCCGCCAAAGGACACCAAACGCTGGGTGATCCGCCGCAAAGCCGAAGTTGTAGCCGCTGTGCGTGGGGGGCTGTTGAGCCTTGAAGAAGCCTGTGAGCGCTACAAATTAACCGTCGATGAATTCCTGAGCTGGCAAAGATCGATTGAGCGTCACGGCCTGCCGGGTCTGCGCGCCACCAAGGTGCAAGATTATCGCGGCTAGGTGTGACAGCCGTCAGGTCTTTACAATCGCGCATCCCGGCGCGCAGCTCTATTTGCCTCGCGGGCCGTATCGGACACGAAAAGTGTCCGGGCCCTCCGGCGGGGCGGGCCTAAGGCCCGGGGCTGCGTTTGCAGCCCGGTCGCAGTCGCGACGCAGCTTGCTCAGGCGTGAGAGCTGCGCAGGAGCCGAGGGCGCCGAGCTGTGAGGGTTCAGAGTTCTTAGCTGGCTGGCACCACCGGGAGCAACGCGACCCGCGAACCGTTTCGCGCGCCGCCGCAGGTGCCCATGCCTTTTGGGCATGGATTAGCACCGCGAGGCAAAACAACAGCTATGATTAGAATACAGGGCTTGGCTGGCATCCCCCACAGGGAGCAACGCGACCCGCCAATCGTTTCGCGCGCCGCCGCAGGTGCCCATGCCTTTTGGGCATGGATTAGCACCGCGAGGCAAAACAACAGCTATGATTAGAATACAGGGCTTGGCTGGCATCCCCCACAGGGAGCAACGCGACCCGCGAACCGTTTCGCGCGCCGCCGCAGGGCCCGGACGCCTTTTCGCGTCCGAAACGGCCCGTGAGACAGAACTAAACTACACCGCGAGGCAAAACAAACCTCCACCGTGAGGCAGAACAACAAAAACCAGCTTGAACTTACGGTTTTTTGCCGGTTTTGGGTTCGGGCTTATTTGCGTCGGCTAAATTGTTCGCGCCCTGCTCCGCGCCCGCCTCAGTGCAAGTCAGCTTACCGCCGGCCCATCTTTGCACATCAACCAGCATCAGCTGCGCGGCCGGAACCGCAAAGCGCCGGTTAATCACGGTGACACTGCTTTGGCTGGCAGACACTGCTTCGATATTGATCCGCAGGGCCGCCAGCCGCTTTTCAGGCTTGGATGTTTTGTCGCGCTCATAAATGACTATAGACGGCGCGGCTTTCTTGGCATCAGACGACACAGTGGCGCGAAACACATGGCTGTCATGCAAGGCGCGCGTCGGCCCCAGCCAGCACTTATTGGCGCCGCGTGCAACGATTGTATAAAGCGCTATCGGGGTCCCATTAAAGGACAGCGGTGCGCCATCCAGCGACACTGCCGGGGCAGGCGAAGAATTGATGCTAGCGGTTGAGACCGAGCTCACCGACTTGGCGGCGGAGCTCATGACATCGCTCAGCGATGTGCTGCATCCGGCCAAAGACAAGAATGCAGCCACAACGCCAATTGCGGCGCCGGCGATACTCAGCCTTAGATGTGCTGGTCTGGGCATAGTGTCAGCTTCTTTTTTTGAACAAATGTGTTATCTCGCAGGGGGGTCTTTGCGCGCCTTTTACGGATTGCATTGGTTGTAAAGACCTCGATATGTTCATTCAATCCCGGCGGACCAAAATTCAATTGCCGTCAAATCAATCAGCGGTGATCGTTTCAAGAACAAACTAGGCCCAATTTGGCTCAATTGACTATAAATCGGTCAAAATGATGAAACTGGCCAACGCGGCCTGCCCACAAGACAGAGGGTCATGAAAATAATTGTCCTGTGGCGACTGAACTCAAACGCCCGATAGCTGTTCTAATCCGGCTCAGGCGGCGCCGACATAAGCGCAAGCGCTGGCGGCAAAACCGGGCCGAACGCGAAGGCGGCGGTAGTGGTAGTTTCTATTGTCCGTGCGGATCAAACTCAATGATCTGGCAATTGCCGGGCTGAATACCGGTCAGGACGCGAATGAAATTGCCGTGCGACACAACAGCCGTTGAGCGGATCTTGTGATCGCGCAGATAAGACGCGAAAGCATCCGCGCGGGCTTGCAAAACCTCATACGGCTCAACCGCTATGCCGCGCTCATCGACCACGCCGTCATGCCACCAGTGCTCTTGCAACCCAGAAAAATCAAGATGCGGATAATCCTGCGCCAGCTCAAGCGGATTGCGGCCAACATCGCAGCTATTTGTTACCTGCTCGCGGATCAGCGCATTGATCTGAAACGTTCGCCGCTCACCAAACAGCAATGTCGCCGTCTGCAAGGTGCGGGTGAGCGGCGAGACAATCACATCGCGCAGATCAAGCGCCGCCACTTTATCGCGCGCCTCATTAGCTTGCCGCTCCCCCAGCGCTGATAGCGGCGCATCAAAGATCATCGGGTCCGGCTGTCCCGCCTGGAACACGGCGTTAAACGTCGATTGCGCATGGCGAATTAGATAGATTGTCATGAAGAAAAAGTCCTGTGGCGACTGAAAGTTAGCGCCCGATAGTTGTCTAAACTCAACTCAAACGCCGCCGACATAAGCGCAAGCGTTGGCGGCGAAATCGGGCCAGTGTTTTTTATGGGCAAAGGGGACTTGCACCCATTCGCGCATCGGACGCCCCTTGCCGGAAGGGTCAAACAGTTGCGCGCCCTTAAGCTTTAAAGCTTTGGCGTGCTGCTCATCGCTCAGCTTGAACACCATTTCGTCCTGGAAAAAGCACACGAAGGCTTTGCCAGAAATCTTGTAACAGGCTTTGCCAAAAAGTTTGCCCGCCGCCGCGTCGTCAATTTGTTCGCAAACGCGGATGAATTCGGCTTCTGAGTCGCTCATTGAATTTTCCTAAAATTATGATGGGCCTGCCCAAACCTTCATTCCAATACGCATCAATGCGCTTCGTCCCAATTGTCGGCGGCCAGAGCCTCAACTTTCAGCGGCACAGACAGCGCGCGCGCGGGCAGGGCGGCGCCCTCCATTGTCCTGACGACGACCGCCAGCGTCTGATCGACATCTTTGGCTTTGGCCTCAAAAATCAATTCATCGTGCACCTGCAATAACATGCGTGTCTGGTCTAGCCCTGCATCGCCCAAGACGCTGGGCATCGCGGTCATGGCGCGCCGGATGATGTCGGCGGCAGAACCCTGGATCGGCGCATTGATCGCCGCGCGCTCATTAAAAGCCCGCTGGGCGCCATTCTTGGCGTTGATCTGCGGGTAATGAATACGCCGGCCAAAGATGGTTTCAACAAAGCCGTGCTCGCGGGCATAGGCCTTGGTCTGCTCCATATAATCTTTAATGCCGGGAAAGCGCTGGAAATAGGTCTTGATATAATCGCCCGCCTCGCCGCGCGAAATACCCAGCTGCGCCGCCAGCCCAAATGCCGATATGCCATAAATAATTCCAAAGTTAATCGCCTTGGCGCGGCGGCGGGTTTCGCTCGGCATATCCTTGATCGGCACGCCAAACATTTCCGACGCGGTCATCGCATGAATATCGAGCCCGTCGGCGAAGGCGCGTTTTAGTTCGGGAATATCGGCGATATGCGCCAGCACGCGCAATTCAATCTGGCTGTAATCGGCCGAGATCAGCTTATTACCTTTGTCCGCGATAAAGGCGGTGCGGATTTCGCGGCCCTCCTTGGTGCGGATCGGAATGTTCTGCAAATTGGGATCGGTCGAGGCCAGCCGCCCGGTTGTTGTACCGGCCATGGCGTAAGAGGTATGAATGCGTTTTGTCACCGGGTTAATATGCCCCGGCAGCGCATCCGTATAGGTGGATTTCAGCTTTGACAGCTGGCGCCATTCGAGCATGGTGTTGATCAGCGTGCGCGCGTCATCGGGTAGCTCTTCATTCTGGCTCAGATCATCAAGCAGACCGGCGCGGGTCTCCCATTGCCCGGTCTTGGTTTTCTTGCCGCCGGGGAGCCTGAGTTTATCGAACAATAATTCACCAAGCTGTTTGGGCGAGCCCAGATTAAACGTCTCACCGGCCAGCTCAAAGACCTGCGCTTCCAGGGCGGCAATGCGCTGCGCAAAATCTCCCGACAGCCGCGACAGGATCGAGCGATCGACCTTGATGCCGTGGCCTTCCATCTCGACCAGAACCGGCACCAGCGGACGCTCCAGCAGCTCATACACCGTCGTCATCTGTTCGGCAACAAGGCGCGGTTTGAGCAACAGCCACAAGCGCAAGGTGATGTCGGCGTCCTCGGCGGCATATTGCGTGGCTTTATCAATCGGCACACCGGCAAAGGATTTGTCGGCGATCTTTTTGCCCGGCGCATGGGCGATCACCTGTTTATAAGGGATACACTCATAACCCAGATGGCGCAGCGCCAGCGCATCCATGCCATGGGAACCGCGCCCCGCATCAAGCACATAGGACAGCAGCATGGTGTCGTCGATTGACACTAATGACAGATCATAGCGCGACAGTACCAGCGCGTCATATTTCAGGTTCTGCCCGATGACCAAAATCGACGGGTCTTCGAGCAGCGGCTGCAAGGCGTCCAGCGCCGCGCGCAAATCCATCTGCTCATGAGCACTTTTACCTGTACTGCCATCGCCGCCGCTATCACCTTCCACGTTATCGTCCAACGGTTCGCTACCGCCGTGCGGTGGGCCAAAATCAAGCCCGCCATCGCCTTTGATATGCGCCAGCGGCACATAGCACGCCTTGCCCGGGCTCACCGACATTGAAAAGCCGATCAGGTTCGCCTGCATGGCGTCCAGACTGTCGGTTTCCGTATCGAAGGCAAAGCGTCCAGCGGCGCGCGCATCGCTAATCCATTCGCCAAGCCGGGCCAGCGTTGTCACGGTCTCATAGCGTGCTGGGTCGAGCGGCGCGCTTTGTGCCAGCTTGCCATTGAACGCCACTAATGCCGAGGGTGTTGCCGCGCCTTCACCCGCGCCTGCGTCTTTGCCGTCGCCGTCACCTGCTGCCGGTTTTATAACCCGCTCAATCTTCGGCGGCACTTCGCCCAGATCCTTGGCCACCCGATTTGTCAGCGTGCGAAATTCCATCTCGCGCAAGAAGGCAAACACATCAGCGGGGTTCGGCTCATGCACGCCCGTGGTCGCAAGCTCAATTTCAATCGGCACATCGCGCTTCAGCGTCACCAGATCACGCGAGATGCGCGCCTGATCAGCAAACTCAATCAGCCGTTCACGGCGCTTGGGCTGTTTGATCTCGCTGGCGCGCGCCAATAAGCCATCCAGATCGCCATATTCATGAATAAGCTGCGCTGCGGTTTTAATACCGATCCCTGGAACGCCGGGAACATTATCGACAGAATCGCCCGCCAAAGATTGCACATCGATGACTTTATCCGGCCCGACGCCGAACTTCTCCACGACTTCTTGCGCGCCAATGCGCTTGTTCTTCATGGTGTCATACATGGTCACAGACGGGCCAACCAATTGCATCAGATCCTTGTCCGATGAGATGATCGTAACCTGTGCCCCTTTGGCGCTGGCCTCCACTGCATAGGTCGCAATCAGATCATCGGCCTCATAGCCATCCAGTTCAATGCAGGCGACGTTAAACGCCTTGACCGCATCACGTATCAGCGGGAATTGCGGGATCAAGTCTTCGGGCGCAGGCGGGCGATTGGCTTTGTAATCGGTATAAATCTCATTGCGAAACGTCTTGGCGCCGGCATCGAAGATTACCGCAATATGCGTCGGCTGATCGACTGGTTTACTGTCTTTCAGCAGCTTCCACAGCATATTGGAAAAGCCCTGCACGGCGCCGACCGGCAAGCCATCAGACGCACGCGTCAGCGGCGGCAATGCATGAAAAGCGCGGAAGATGTAACCCGAGCCGTCTATCAGATAAACGCGGGCGTTCTCGTCAACGGTCAGCATCTGGCCTTCCGCATGACGGGTCGACGCAGTTGTGCGCGCTGGTTTTGATTTACCCGGGGCCTCTTCAGGCACAGCTTCAGACGCGGCGGTATCGGCTTTGGTGGTCTTTTTTGTCTTGCTCATGGGGGCGGACTATAAGACCTTGCGGCCATCAGGTCAGCCCCCAGTTCCAGGCTATGCACGGGACTTAGCGCGCCGCGGATAGAAATTTCCTATTCGGCCAGGATTGGCGCGGGATTTTTTGTGAACTTTCCTGCTCCTGATCCTGCCGAACCTGCCAGACCGGCCGGTTTGGCCGGATTAACTGAGCTGCGCGGCACCGATTGCTGGCGCTGATAGGGAAGCGCGAGCCACGCCGGGCGCTCATACAAAAACCGCAGGGGCGTGCGCTTTAGCACCAGGTAAACGCCAAGCGGGACGCTTACGGCCACTAGCCAGGTGATGAGCGCCGCCAGCCCCGGATCGGAAACCAGCTGCAATTTATACTGGATCAACCGCGTCACCGACATCGGGATGGTGAAGGACAGATAGAGCACAATTGAATGGCGGCCACAGAAGCGAACAAAGCTACCGATTTCAAACTTCGCCAGCAGCGCCGCAATGATCGTAATGGCCACAGCACCGGCCAGCCCCAGGGCTATTGCGACAATCGGTAATGACGCCATGGTCTCCCAGCGCGCAAACGGGCTGGGTGTGAAAGCAAGAATACCGTTGATCAACGCCCAGGCGGCCACCACCAGCAAGGCAAGCGGCACCCGGTTCCGTGCTTTTTCCGCCAGTTCAAAAACATGCGGCGACAGCAAATAACCGGCGACGAAGAACACATAGTAATGCACGAAAAATTCGTCGATAGCCTGCCAGCCCGTATGCAGGGCGCCCAGTTGCAACACGGCCGCGCTCACGAACAAAAGCCAGCCGGGCAAGCGGTCCAGCGCCTTGGTCACAATGAAAAAGAGCGGCAGCACATAGATGAACCACAAAGCCGAATAGGGCCCGATGAGCGCGTCATAAAACTGCCCGCCCAGGTTTGCTGCGCTCAACTCGCCTTTGCCGGCAGATTTAAACACCACCAGAATGACCAGCCACAGCAGATAGAAATACGCAAAATGCAGCACCTTCTTATCGAGATAATGCAGCCAGCTGCGCGGCATCGCCAGGGGCAGAAACAGCGCCGACAAAAAGAAAAAATCCGGCATCCTAAACGGCTTGGCATAAGAGATGACGTAATGCATGAAGCCCTCAGCGCCATAGAGCTTTTCAACGCCGAGCGTCGAATGCATCATCACCACCAAAATTATGCAGATGCCCTTGGCATAATCGAACCAGGCAATCTGCCTGCGTGAGTGAGAGGCGGAACGGGAGTGCGATAGCATTTGCGATTGGCGCTTTTCTGCCGCTGCGCCCACGCCCGCATCATCACTGCTATAGACTGCATTGTTGCGATAAACTGGCTGTGCCTTGGCTCGCCCTGCCAGCATGCTCAATAACCGCACCAACATCCCGCGCGTCGGCATTGGCGCATTGGCCCGCCGCCCGAACGTTGCAGCAGCGCTCGAATACGCCGACTGGCGGGGCCTGAACCGTGCAGCTTCAAGTTTTGACTTTTCAGACGTGGGAGTTGTGTTGTTTTGGGACATAACCACTGATCTTGATGTTTGACGATACAAAATGCCGCTGGAAGTGCAGCTCTGTCCCGTAGCGTTGCAGCCCCTGTGCCAGCTGCACCGCCCGCCCGCTCCTGCTGGCTTCACGAAGCCGTGAGCCGCACCAGAGCCGCGCCGCTGTTTTCCCTCAGCCCGCAAAACACAAGGTAACGCATTGTTTTTATGCCGTTTTTCAATTCACCCCAAGAAGCAATTGCCCCGCCAGCCATGATCCGCTATGGTCGCGCGCGGATAACTGTAAGGGTTTCGTGCAATTGGGCGAGAGCCTACCGCACTACCGTGGTCGCGGGGACAATTCCCCGCTTGCGCACCCGTAGCTCAGCTGGATAGAGCGCTGCCCTCCGAAGGCAGAGGTC
>JAJRRE010000417.1 GCA_024279745.1 Alphaproteobacteria bacterium | reverse complement strand
TGCCAGCGCTTTTTTCATGAAATTCTTGAAGATCGGTGCTGCTAAATGACCGCCGGTCGAACCTTTGCCCATTGACTTTGGAATGTCGTAGCCGACAAAAACGCCGACCACCAGATCGGCAGTGAAGCCAATAAACCAGGCGTCTTTTTCATCATTGGTGGTCCCGGTTTTACCGGCCAGGGGAATACCCTTCAATTGCCGTCCCAGCCGGCGCGCGGTTCCTCGTTTCACAACGCCTTCCATGATCGATGTGATTTGATAGGCCGTGTGTGGATCAATGATCTGGCGGCGCGTATCGGGGAGTTCAGGTTCAGGCTGCCCTTGCCAGCTTTCGGCCTTGCAGCCGGTGCATTCGCGGTCGTCATGACGCCAAATGGTTTTGCCATGGCGGTCTTGAATGCGGTCGATCAAGGTGGCGCGCACTTCGCGTCCCCCATTGGCGATCATGGAATAGGCCGTCACCAGCCGCAGCAATGTGGTCTCGCCCGCCCCCAGCGCCATCGACAACACGGGCATCAGATCGTCATACACACCAAAGCGGCGCGCATATTCGGCGACCAGTGGCATCCCCATATCTTGAGCCAATCGCACGGTCATGAGATTGCGCGAGCGTTCAATCCCGGTGCGCAAGGTGGTTGGTCCCCAATATTTGCCGCCATAATTCTTTGGCTCCCAGACGTCTTTGCCGGCGCCTTGAGAAATCGATATCGGCGCATCAAGAACAATCGAAGTCGGCTTGTAGCCATTGTCGAGCGCGGTCGCATAAACAATAGGCTTGAAGGCTGACCCAGGCTGACGTTTGGCCTGCATGGCGCGGTCAAACTGGCTGGCGGCAAAACTGAAGCCCCCGACCACTGCCAGCACCCGGCCGGTATGGGGATCCATCGCCAATATGCCGCCACCGACTTCGGGGATCTGCATCAACGACCAAACGCCTTGCGGCTTTTCAGGGTCTTTGGGCGAGACATAGATCACGTCGCCCAGCTTCACCACATCAGTTGTCTTGCGCGGCTTGCGGCCACCTTTTTTGCGGGCCCATTTCATTTCCTTGAACGAAATCTCCACGGCTTCGCGATCAGACACGATTTTACCGGTCTTATCTTTTTGCGGCGCCAACCCGACCACAACCTTCTTCGACTGGGTTTCCAATACGACACCGATCCGCCAGGGCTGAATATCCGACAAGGTCTTAACCTTGCGCAGCGCTACGCCCCAATCACCGGTGATATCAATCTGAGCGACCGGGCCGCGCCAGCCCTTCCCGCGATCAAACCCGACCAAGCCGTTGATCAAGGCGCGCCGTGCCAATTTCTGCAACCGGGCGTCGAGCGTTGTCCGCACCGACAGCCCGCCGTTTACTTCCAGGTCAGTATTGGCAACCCGGTCAACCCGGCCGTATAAGCCATCTTTGCCGTATTTCGCGACCAGGGAACGGCGCACTTCTTCAGCAAAGTAATCCGCCGCAAAGACCTGAGTGCCGTATCGGCGCAGATTGACATGCAAAGGTTTGACAACGGCCTCATCGGCCTGCTTCTGGCTGATATAGCCGTTAATCTGCATCCGCCCGATAATCCAATTCCGCCGATTGGTGGCGCGTTTGGTGTGCCGGAAAGGGTGATAGTTATTCGGCGCTTTGGGCAACGCGGCCAGATAGGCCACTTCTTCAATGCCCAGCTCATCCAGCTCCTTACCAAAATAATTCAAGGCGGCGGCGGCAATACCGTAAGAGCCAACACCGAAAAAGATCTCATTGAGATAAAGCTCCAAAATTTTGTCTTTTGAAAAAGCCCGCTCAATCCTGATCGCCAGAATGGCTTCTTTCAATTTGCGGGTATATTCGTCGAGCTTGGTTTTGTTCTTTTTGTTCACCAGATCTTCAAGCAGGAAGTTCTTGGCAACCTGCTGGGTGATCGTCGAGGCGCCTTGCGGGCGCTTGCGGCTGCCGGAAATAATTTTCTTCGCAACCGACATAACGGCGCGGCCCAGGCCATAAATATCGATACCGCCATGCTCATAGAAGCGTTTGTCTTCCGCCGACAAAAACGCGGCAATTGCCAATTTGGGAATGGTATTGATGGGCACAAAGATACGCCGCTCATGGGCATATTCAGCCATCAACAACCCGTTATTGGCATGAATGCGCGTCATCACAGGCGGCTCATATTTAGCCAGACTGTCATATTTGGGAAGATCCTGCGACACTTTCCACAGCACAAAGCCGACACCGGCCGAGCCGACGACAAAAGCAACAACGCCGAACGCGAAGCTCCAACCCAAAAAGCTCAAAATCCAGCTGCGCCGTTTTTTGCGTTTCTTTTCGACAGGCGGTGGGACAATTGGGGCGCGCATAGGCCTCGATCCGATCATTAATGTTTCGTATTCGCTCAGCGTGTTCGTGTTTGCTGGGCGTGATTGTATCGTCTTCACGCAGCGTAGCAGCCCCCTCAGTTAACCGAAGGGCAGCCAAGTGGCGCAATGGCTCAACTTAATTACAATGGAATAAGGCGACAGCAGGCCACAACCCCTCTTCCAATCGAAACAATTGCTATCTCAACCACGGCAAACAGAGCTTGTATTATGTCCCGCTTGAATTAATTTACCACGCGATTCGATCACCGGCTAGCCGACGACTGATGATAAGCTGATTTCGTCGAAAAGATATGTCGCGCAGCGTGTTAGTCGCGCCACTATCGATACAACCTTGAGTAAAGTTGACTTGGTGTCTACGCTCTCCCACGGGCTAATTGGCGCCGACAAGTTGGCGCGCGAAAAATCGGTCCACGGCGCGCCCCATGGCACGGGCGAGTTTCTTCTGCCATTTGGCCGACTTTAACGCTTTTTCGTCCTGGCTATTGCTCATATACCCCAATTCAATCAAC
>JAJRRE010000416.1 GCA_024279745.1 Alphaproteobacteria bacterium | reverse complement strand
GGGTGAGCCGGGCCGAAGCCGGCGGGTCAATTTGAACTAGAATTTGAGAGGAAGGTTACCAGACATGGGTAGCACAGCTCACGCAGCATATGATGATCACGGCACACCGGGCTTTGTCCGGCGCTGGCTGTTTTCAACCAATCATAAAGACATCGGCACACTTTATTTGATCTTCGCAATGATTTCCGGCGTTATCGGCGGTTTTCTTTCCGTCATGATGCGGATGGAATTGCAAGAGCCGGGGATGCAGATCTTCTCCAATCCCCATACCTATAACGTATTCGTAACAGGCCACGGCCTGCTTATGATCTTCTTCATGGTCATGCCGGCCATGATCGGCGGTTTTGGTAACTGGTTTGTGCCGCTGCATATCGGGGCGCCGGACATGGCCTTCCCGCGTATGAACAATATCTCGTTCTGGCTTTTGCCAGCGTCGTTGATCATGTTGCTTTTGTCGATGTTTGTCGAAGGCCCTCCTGGCGCTAACGGAGTCGGCGGTGGCTGGACCATTTATGCGCCGCTCTCGACCAGTGGGCAACCGGGGCCGGCGATGGATTTCGCAATTCTGTCGCTGCATCTGGCGGGTGCGTCATCGATCCTGGGGGCGATCAACTTTATCACCACCATCTTTAATATGCGCGCGCCGGGCATGACCATGCATAAGATGCCGCTGTTTGTGTGGTCCGTGCTGGTAACCGCCTTCCTGCTGCTGCTGTCATTGCCAGTTCTGGCCGGCGGCATCACCATGCTGCTGACTGACCGTAATTTCGGTACGGCTTTCTTTGATGCAGCCAATGGCGGCGATCCGGTTCTCTATCAGCATCTGTTCTGGTTCTTCGGTCATCCTGAAGTTTACATCCTGATCCTGCCAGGTTTCGGCATGATCTCGCACATCATCGCGACTTTTTCCAAAAAGCCGGTCTTTGGTTATCAAGGCATGGCTTATGCGATGGTTGCCATTGGCGGTGTTGGCTTTATCGTGTGGGCGCATCATATGTATACGTCCGGCATCAGTGTCGATACGCAGGCTTACTTCATCTTCGCTACTATGGTGATTGCGGTGCCGACCGGGGTTAAAATCTTCTCCTGGATCGCCACCATGTGGGGCGGCTCGATCCAGTTTCGTGCACCCATGGTTTGGGCGCTGGGCTTCATCTTCTTGTTCACCGTTGGCGGTGTGACCGGCGTGATGTTGGCCAATGCGGGCGTCGACCGGGCACTGCACGATACCTATTATGTGGTGGCGCATTTCCATTATGTGCTGTCGCTGGGCGCTGTGTTCTCGATCTTTGCCGGTTGGTATTACTGGTTCCCGAAAATGTCCGGCTATATGTATTCCGAATTCATCGCCAAGCTGCATTTCTGGGTCACCTTCATCGGCGCGAACATTTTGTTCTTCCCGCAGCATTTCCTGGGTCTTGCCGGTATGCCGCGCCGTTACGCGGATTACCCTGAAGCCTTTGCCGGCTGGAACTATGTCTCGTCGATCGGCTCTTACATTACGGCCGTGGGCACAGTGATCTTCTTCGTTGGTGTGGCTCATGCCTTCATTCGTAAGCAAGCTGCCGGCGATAATCCTTGGGGCCAATATGCGGATACTCTGGAATGGACGTTGACGTCTCCGCCAGCCTTCCACTCTTTTGAAAAGCTGCCGAAGATCAAGGCAACCGACTATCACTAATTTGGTGACATTGCGGGGCGGCACTTAACCTGCCGCCCCGGATCAACATTATTTAGCAATTTTTGAATTTCTGACTTTGTAACTTTGTTAAGTAGGCATGGCGCTTGGCGTTTTCATGCATGAGGGATGGAACAGGTGAGATGACCGATACAAGCTTTCCCCTGGATCAGGGGCTGGATAATGCGGTTTCCGAAGGCGGTAGTGTCAGCGATTACATTGCGTTGCTGAAACCGCGCGTTATGTCACTTGTTGTGTTTACGGCGCTGGTCGGCATGGTCGCGGCGCCCGTCGCAATGCATCCCGCATTGATGATCATCGCGTTGATCTGCATTGCCGTTGGTGCCGGTGCCTCGGGCGCTTTGAATATGTGGTATGATGCCGATATCGACGCGCATATGCAGCGCACGGCATCGCGGCCTATTCCGCGCGGCAAAATCACACCCGATGAAGCGCTGACCTTCGGCATGATCTTGGCAATCGGGTCCGTCGTCACTTTGGGTCTGCTGATCAATGTCATGGCTGGAGCGCTGTTGGCGCTGACAATTGCCTTCTACATGGTGATCTACACCATGTGGCTGAAGCGCCGAACACCGCAAAATATTGTCATTGGTGGTGCTGCCGGTGCGTTCCCCCCGATGGTTGGCTGGGCGGCGGCAACTGGCAGCGTTAGTCTGGAAAGCGTTGTGCTGTTCGCGATTATCTTTATCTGGACCCCGCCGCATTTTTGGGCGCTGGCACTTTATCGCTGCCGCGACTATGAGCGCGTTGGCGTACCAATGCTGCCAGTCGTTGCCGGGCTGGATGAGACCCGCCGGCAGATCGTTCTTTATACAATGATATTGTTGCCGGTTGCAGTTTCGCCGGTCTTGATCGGGCTGGGCGGGCTGGCTTATGGCATCACCTCGATCATACTGAGCGGCGTATTCGGCTGGCTCGTGTTTAAGGTTTGGCGGGTCCGTGAGGGGCGCGCTGCCGATGCACAGGCAAAGAAACTATTCCTGTTTTCGATTTTCTACCTATTTGCCTTGTTTGCCGTCTTGCTCGGTGAGCATAGCTGGCAAAAGTTGATCGGCTAGATGGCTTGCTGGTTAACCTGATGGCCCACTGCGTAAACAGGAATTGTGACAATGACGGCGCTGCAAAGTGAGATGAATGTTTTGACAGATGATGATGCAAAAGAAGAACAACGGCTGGCGAAACAACGCAAGCGCTCGATTGCGATTGCGCTGACATTGGCTGCGTTGATGGTTATGTTCTACGTCACGGCCTGGCTGCGCTTTGGCGGAATGGTCAGCGGCAATTGATCTGAGTGCAGAATGACCGTGCGGTAGGCCGCCGGGGAAATTCTGAACGCAGAAGTTACAACGCTCCGGCGAAGGATTTGATCGAGGTAAGATGAGCGACACAGTAAAACATAACCAGCTGAGACAATCCCACAACAAGGTTGCGGTGATCCTCGGCGGTCTTGCTGTTTCGATGCTCGGCGCGGCCTATGCCGCTGTGCCGCTGTATAAGATATTCTGCCAGGTCACCGGTTATGGCGGCACCACCAAGCGCGCTGCCGCGGCTCCGGAGAAGGCGCTGAACCGCACAATCATCGTGCGTTTCGATGCCAACACGCGCCGGGAATTGCATTGGAAGTTCGAACCGGTCGAGCGTACCAAAACGGTTCGTATTGGCGAAAATACATTGGCCTTTTACCGGGCAACTAATCTTTCAGACAAGGTGGTTACCGGAATGGCGTCCTTCAACGTGACGCCGGAAATTGCCGGATCGTATTTCTCGAAGATCGAATGTTTCTGCTTTACCGAACAGACCTTGCAGCCAGGGCAAATCGTCGATATGCCGGTCAGTTTTTTTGTTGACCCTGATATCGTCAACGATCCTGATGCCAAGGTCCTAAGTGAAATCACACTGTCCTATACGTTTTATCTCAAGGACAAAGAAGACAAAAAGGCAGCGGCTGTTAAAACACCGAACCAGCCGGCAAGCCAAATAGAATAACCAATCGAGTAGCGTAACGATACCAAGAACGACACAAAATTTGCTTTGAGTTACGGCTTGAAGCGTACCGAAGAATTAAGATTTGAACTACGGGGAGAGGTAGAAAACTCATGTCAGACGCACATGTGAAACATCACGATTATCATCTGGTTGATCCAAGCCCATGGCCGCTGGTTGGGGGCATTGCAGCCTTCGCGACTGCTATTGGCGCTATTGCCTGGATGCGCACTGAAGATGGCGGCCTGACCATCGGCGCACTTAACCTGCAAGGCCCTTTTATCTTTGTTCTAGGCTTTATGGGCATTTTGTTCACCATGTTCATGTGGTGGCGCGATATGATTACCGAAGCCCATAAGGGCGATCATACGCCGGTGGTGCAGCTGCATTTGCGCTACGGCATGTTGCTGTTCATTGCTTCTGAAGTGATGTTTTTTGTGGCCTGGTTCTGGGCCTACTTCGACGCATCGCTCTATCCGGGAGATGTTGAGACGCTGATCAACAGCAAGGAAACTGTCGGTATGGTGGCGCGCGATGCGCTGACCGGCGGTACCTGGCCGCCTAAAGCGTCGGAAAATTTCCAAAAGGTATTTGATCCTTGGGGACTACCGCTGGTCAACACGCTGATCCTGCTGACTTCGGGCACCACAGTGACTTGGGCTCACCATGCTTTGCTGAACAATAATCGCAAAAGCCTGATCATTGGCCTGGCTCTGACCGTTGCCCTCGGTATTTTGTTTACGGCCCTGCAGGCCTATGAATATGGTCACGCGGCCTTTAACTATTCCGGTCATATCTATGGCGCCACCTTCTTCATGGCGACCGGCTTCCATGGTGCCCATGTGATTATCGGCACGATCTTCCTGGCCGTTTGCATGTTCCGGGCGATGAAGGGACATTTCACACCAGAACGGCATTTTGGATTTGAAGCCGCCGCTTGGTACTGGCACTTTGTTGACGTGGTTTGGTTGTTCTTGTTTGCTGCTGTCTATGTCTGGGGCTCGTAAATTCCCAGCTGCGCGCATGATACTTATTGGCCAACAAGCCCAGTACTGTATTGAGCAGCAATAGTATTGGTGGTGCCCAATGGGTTCGCCGTTGAATAAAATTAAGCAAAAGCGGCCAATTCGGCCGCTTTTGTTATTTGTAAATAGGGGAAGCCGCGTAACGCGACACGATTGCGCGGGATAACTGCGGAACCACGAGATGAGCTGTTAGCGTAAGTTAACGCTGTAATTTATTGAATTCAGAAACACTGATATATGTTCAAAATAGTAGCTTCAGATTAGGCTTTGAGGTAAAAAACAGCTTCTCAATAATGAACGGGGTGCCGAGGGTAGTCGGTCTTTGTGAAACGTTGAGCATCCTGTCTGTGGACGCCCCCAAGGACTCCCCGTCCTGATCCCCATGGGTCTCCCCCGTCCCGTGTCTCGCGCCATTTTCAGGATTGGGCCCGGCCTTTGTGCCGGGCCTTTTTTTTACAGGAGCCTGATACTTGCGCCTGATACTTGCGCCTGAGACCTGCAACGGGAGCCTGAAATGGGAGTGTGGGGGCGCGAACCTATTCGGCGCCATACCCCTCAAGGCAGGGTAATGCGCCTCAGCGTCGAATACGCCCCTTGAGCTTGCACCTGATCAGCGTAGTTTGAAGGTTTCATCTGGCGGCCTGGTTGAGCTGGCACGCTTAAGGCCAGCATGTTACAGCCTGCTTGCAATTGAGATCCGGAACATCAAAAGCATGAGCGAAACGTCTTCAAAATCAGTGTGGTCGATTGGCCTGAAGGGCCGCTGCCCACGATGCGGCGAAGGAAAGCTGTTTCATCAAATTCTCAACGTTCGCGAAAAATGCGATAAGTGTAACCTGAATTACCGCTTCGCCGATGCGGGTGATGGAGCGTCAATCTTTGTGCTGTTTTTACTCGGCGCGGTTATGGTCGGGGCGGCGCTCTATGTTGAGCTGACCTTTGCGCCGCCATTGTGGTTACATGCGGTGTTGTGGGCGCCGGTGACCATGATCCTGGCCATCGCGATGTTGCGGCCGATGAAGGGCGTGTTGATTGCCCTGCAATATCGCAACAAGGCCGAGCAGGGTGTTTGGGATGACAAAGGCGCCGCGATTGATGTTTCCACAGCTGATGATTCTCCAACAAGTACCTCTTCAACAAATAGCTGGGACGGCGACAAAAAGTGATTGCATTAAAAAAGAGCGGGCTGCTCATGCCGGGCATAGTCACATTGCTAACCTTGATCTTTCTTGTCTGGCTGGGCAACTGGCAGATGCAGCGGCTAAACTGGAAAGAAGGGCTGATCACAAAGATCGAACAGCGGGCTAAAGCCGAGCCGGTATCGCTGGCAACAGCGCTGGCGCGGTGGGTTAAGTCTCGCGATGTCGAATATTTGCGTGTCACGGCGCAAGGGCGGTTTGAGCATGACAAGGAACGCCATTATTTCACCTCGCAAAATGGGCAGACCGGCTGGTATATCTTCACCCCGCTGCGGCTGGCAAATGGCAAAGTGATCATGGTCAATCGCGGCTTTGTAACGGGTAAGCACAAAAGCCCAGGCACCCGCCTCGCCGGCCAGAAAAGCAGCACATTCAAAATCGTCGGTCTGCTGCGTCAGCCGGGCAAAATGGGAATGTTCACGCCCGATAATGCGGTGGCGAAGAACGAATGGTTCTGGCGTGATCTAACCGGTATGCTGGCGTCGGTTGGGATTACGGCGCGCAAGACGGCTTATCCGTTTTTTCTCAATGCGGGCACGCAAAGTCGGCCGCAGGTGAGCGAGCCAAGGGCCGGTGCCACGCGGATCAGTTTTTCCAATAAACATCTGGGCTACGCGCTAACCTGGTATGGCCTGGCGCTCACCTTGATCGGCGTTTTCGCGGCATTTGCCTGGCCCCGGTTAAAGCAGGCCAGATCCGTGTAACTGGCGTCTTTTAACCGCTATCTATCTGATATGAATGGATTGGGCCGGCTTCACTCATTCTTGCCGTTTTTATAAGGGCTTGATTGGGCTGATAAAGTCAGCCGGTCTAGCGCCGGAGCGGATGTGCTGGTGAAACGATCAGGTTAATTGGTTTTACCCAACTTTCGCCAGCAAGCCTTGCCGCAAGGCGATAGCCGGTTTAGTTTGCTTGAAGCCAATCCGGGCCTACCGTTCAAGCGCCGCAACCGGTTGATTGTGCATCTTAACCACTATCATTCATGTCAATCTAAAGAGCCAAAATTTATGAAATTCGTCTCTACCAGAGCCCAGGCCCCTGTCCTGGGGTTCGAAGATGTTCTGCTGACCGGTCTGGCTCGTGATGGGGGCTTATATGTTCCCGAACAATGGCCGCGTTTCACGGCGCAGCAAATGACAGCCATGGCCGGCGGGCGTTACCAGGATATCGCGTTCCAGGTTATGGCGCCGTTTGTTGAAGGTGACATTCCCGATGATGAATTCAAGGCGCTGATTGAAGAGGCTTATGGCTCATTTGCTCATAAAGCTGTGACGCCGCTGCGCCAGTTGGGGCCCAATGAGTGGCTGCTGGAGCTGTATCACGGGCCAACGCTGGCGTTCAAGGATGTGGCGATGCAACTGCTTGGCCGCTTGATCGACCGGGCCCTGAGCGCGCGCAGTGCCAAAGCGACCATTGTTGGCGCCACGTCGGGCGACACCGGCGGCGCGGCGATCGAGGCGTTTCGTGGCCGTGATGCAGTGGACATATTCATATTATTTCCCAAGGGGCGGGTGTCCGATGTGCAGCGCCGCCAGATGACCACGCCGACCGAGGCCAATGTTCACGCCATTGAGCTGGACGGCACATTCGATGATTGCCAGGACATGGTCAAAGCCTTGTTCAACGACCACAAGTTTCGCGACGATAACGGGCTGGCCGGTGTCAACTCGATCAATTGGGGGCGGATCATGGCGCAGGTGGTGTATTATTTCACCGCCGCATTGTCGCTTGGGGCCCCGGCGCGCAAGGTCAGCTTTACCGTGCCGACGGGAAATTTCGGCGATATTTTTGCCGGCTTTGTCGCCAAGCAGATGGGCCTACCGATTGAACGTCTGGTCATCGCTACCAATGAGAACGATATTCTGGCGCGCCTTATGGCAACAGGACAACATGAGTTGAGCGGTGTGATCGAGACCACCAGCCCGTCAATGGATATTCAGGTGTCGTCGAATTTTGAGCGGCTGTTGTTTGAAGCCTATGGGCGCGACGGGGCAGCGGTGCAGCGCCTGATGGATGGGTTGAAACAGTCGGGAGCGTTCACCGTGGAAGACGGGCCGCTTAAATCTATTCGGGCCGACTTTGACGCCGCCTCATGTAGCGAGGCGCAAAATAGCGCGCAGATTGCAACAACATTGAGCGAGACCGGTCTGGCGGTCGATCCTCATACGGCTGTGGCGCTGCATGTGGCGCGGACAATGAAGCGTGACCCGAAAGTTCCCATGATCATATTGTCGACCGCCCACCCGGCGAAATTCCCCGCCGCCATGGAGGCCGCTTTGGGAGCGCCGCCTGCTGAGCCGACGAGTGTCGCGCGGCAACGGCAGATGGTTGAGCGATTTACGCCCCTGCCCAACGATAAGGCCGTTATCGCCGCCTTCATCGCAGAGCGCTCGCGCGCGGCAAAGCAGACAGCGCCATGAGCCGGGTAAAAAGTACGTCGCAAACAGGCGCGGACGCTGGTGCAAAGGCAGGCACGGATGCGTCGTCGGCTAATGCGAGTATAAACCAAATTCAAAATGGGAACGGCGACGCGGCGGGTCTGGCTCCTAGGATCACGACCCTCGCCAATGGGCTTTCAATCGTCACGCAGAACATGGCGCATCTGGAAACCGTGTCGCTGGGCATCTGGGTGTCGTGCGGCGCCCGCCATGAAGCGCCCGAGGATAACGGAATTTCTCATTTCCTTGAGCATATGGCTTTTAAGGGAACGGCAAAGCGTTCGGCCCGGGAGATTGTTGAGGAGATCGAACAGGTCGGCGGCGATCTCAATGCCGCGACCTCGCTGGAGACCACCGCTTATTACGCCCGCGTGCTTAAGGGCGATGTTCCACTGGCGCTGGATCTGCTCGCCGATATCTTGAACAATCCCAGCTATGAGGCCGAGGAGATTGAACGCGAGCGCGATGTGATCTTGCAGGAAATCGCCGCCACCAAGGATAGTCCCGAAGAGCTGGCCTATGATCTGGTGCAAGAAATGGCCTATCAAGACCAGGCTATCGGGCGCCCAATCCTGGGGACCGCTGAGCGCGTCAAAGGCTTTGGCGTTGCTGATTTGCGCCGCTTTCTGGCCGAAAATTACACGCCGGGTCGAATGGTGATTTCCGCTGCCGGCGCGGTTGATCACGATGCTATTGTTGCGCAGGCCGAGAAACTGTTTGGTAATCTCAAGGGCGCCGGTGCAGAGCAGTTTGCCCCGGCACTATATAATGGCGCGATTGGTTGTCTCGATCGATCGTTTGAGCAAAGCCATATGATGATGGCGTTTAAGGCGCCATCTTATATGTCGTCAGAATTTTTCGCAGCTCAGGTATTTACCGGATTGTTTGGCGGCGGCATGTCGTCGAGACTGTTCCAGGAGGTGCGCGAAAAACGCGGGCTGTGTTATTCGATTTATTCGTCCTGCTGGGCGGTCAGCGACGCCGGCGTATTTTCGATCAATGCCGCCACCGGGCCAGAACAAATTGATGAACTGGTGCGCGTTGTAGCAGACCAATTGTCTTTGGCGGCTTGCAGGCTACCTGATGAGCGCGAAGTTGAGCGGGCAAAAGCGCAAATGAAGGCCGGTCTCATGATGAGCTTGGAAAGCTCGGCAGTGCGCGCTGAACAAATGGCGCGGCATTTAATGGCTTATGGCCGCGTACGCTCAACGGGTGAGTTGATCGACGAGATAGATGCAGTGACGGCACAGCAGGTTCAAAAGGTCGCGCGCGGGCTGCTCGATGATGCGCCGCCGTCATTTGCAATTGTTGGCCCCGATGCGCGGCGAATGGATCTGGGTTTTGCGTCGCCAAAGGGGGAGTTGGACGTATAGATCCAACGGGGAAGGGTTGATGACATGGCGTTTTTGCGGTCGGCGACTGGCGATGAAGTTGGATTGGTGCTGCGCGCACAATCATTGTGGCTGCGAGTACCGGCACTCGGTGATTTCTCGCCCTGGTCGCAGCTAAGAGCGCTTAGCCGGGAGCATTTGGAACCGTTCGAGCCGCATTGGCAAGGCGATGAGCTGACGCGCGTGGCATTTCGGCGCCGTATTCGTCACTACCAGCGGGAAATTCGCGGTGATCTGGGATACGCATTTTTTATTTTCAAGAATGAAAACAACGAGTTGATTGGCGGAATTACCTTGAGCAATGTACGCCGGGGTGTAACCCAAGCTGTTACTTTGGGCTATTGGGTTGGGGCGCCTTATGCGGGACGCGGCGTGATGAGTGAGGCAGTGAGCGCAGTTTTGCCATTTGTTTTCGATACATTACGACTTCATCGGATCGAAGCTGCCTGCCTTGAGCATAATCATGCCTCTATCAGGGTGTTGGAAAAGAGCGGATTTCGACGCGAAGGTCTGGCCCGCCGCTATTTGAAGATCAATGGCGACTGGCAAGACCATATTTTATTTGGATTGCTAGAGGATGATCGCAAAGCGTGAGCGCAATGAGGGGCAAAGTAATAATGGCATTGAGCCGCAACGGGCGCGAAGCTGACACTTGCTGGCCTGATACGGCTGGCATTGGCGCGCGTGGTTTCGCTGCGCCGATTGCCGGGGTGCGCGCCTGGTATGGCCGTGCCGTGTCGTTGCGATGTAGGCGTGCCAAATCGGCTTTATTGTCTTTAATTGTTGCCGCGTTGGTGCTCATTTCATTGAGCCTGCACGCAACGCCTGCATTTGCACTTGATGCGATCTTGCTCAATCCAAATACGGATCAGCTGGAGCTAACCGCCAAAGGCCAATATTACGACGGGCGCGGGGATCAGCTACAAGTTGATACGGCGCCGGGCCGCAATGGCTTGTCGGCGCGCATTGTTGTTGGTGCGGCGACACCGGGAACCAATCCCAATTGGATGGTATTTGCGTTGACCAATCCGACAACCAAAACGCTTGAGCGCTGGTTGGTGGCCTCTCGTTATACCCTGATTGGTTCAGGAGCCATCTGGCCGCGCCTTGATGCGCCGCGCATTGAGGCCATTACGCCCTCACTCGGCGTGATACCGGAGCGGGTAAATAACGATCAAAAAGATATATTCGCGATTTCGGTTCCGCCCGGAAAAACCGTGACCTATGTGGTCGAGCTGGCGTCCGCGCAACCCACGCGCATCTATCTTTGGCAGCCGCTCAGTTTTACCGAAAAGAGCCGTGACAGCCAATTGTTCAACGGCATCATGTT
>JAJRRE010000415.1 GCA_024279745.1 Alphaproteobacteria bacterium | reverse complement strand
TGTGCAGATGGACCGCTATCTGGGGGTGAATAAAACCATCACCAAGACCTTTGGCTGGTTCGCCTTTGTCTGGCGTTTGCTGTTGACCACAGGGACCGGCTCGATCTTCGGCTGGCTGGTGGCGCGCCAGGCTTATGACGCCGCGGTGATGGCGCCCTTGTTTATTGCGCTGTCGTTATCGCTTGGCCTGGCGATGTTTATTCTGCTGTTGATGGTGACCTATAAAGCCACGCAGCGTGAGATTGGCGATAAGTTATTGACCCGCCTCAGCCGTCTGATGGGTATCTTTGCCGGCGCGGTTTTGTACTTCACCGCCATTCAGCATATGACCAATAATTATGCCGCTGAACATGCGGGCATTGAGCAGTTTATTCTGCGCGATGGCGGTATCTACACAACCCTGTTCTGGGGCGTGCAGGTTGTGCTTGGCGGACTATTGCCGATTGCGCTGATTTATCTGCCGGCAACGGGCGGCTCGCGGTTTACCATTGCACTGGCATCTGCGCTGATTATTGTCGGCGCCTTTGCGCAGGTTTATGTGATTATTGTCGGCGGCCAGGCCTTCCCGCTGGAGATGTTCCCGGGGATGGATGTGCAAAGCTCGACCTTTGACGGCTCGGTCGCGACTTATGTGCCCAGCCTGCCGGAAATCGGTCTTGGTGTCGGCGGTGTCGCCCTGGCCCTGGCAATTAGCGTGGCGGCAATGAAAGTATTACGATTATTGCCGACAAGCCTTGCAGATAATGTGGTTGACCCCCATACCAGTTAAGTGGTCTTGGCGGCAGTGTTGCAGCCATTGTGCGCAAGCAAAGACCGTTCAAGGCCAAGGCGATAATAGCCGTGTACCGTCGAGCGGTGCGTCGCCAATGTCTGATTTTTATTCATTCAATCTTTGTTAGAGGTCTGCCATGCCCGCGTTTTCCCCCGCTGTTGCCGCCGAGCCCCATCCCTTCGCGCGCTTTGTCGCCATTTTGGGACGCGGCAAAACCCGCTCGCGCTCTTTGGAAATTTCCGAGGCGCGCGAGGCGATGGCGATGATCCTGCGCGGCGAGGCCTTGCCCGAACAGATCGGCGCCTTCTTGATGCTGCTACGGCTAAAGGAAGAAACGCCAGAAGAAATTGCCGGCTTTACTTTGGGCGCGCGCGATATAATGGCGCTGCCGGCCAAGACGCCGAACGTCGATGTTGATTGGTCGTCCTATGCGGGCAAGCGGCGGCAGTTGCCGTGGTTTGTTTTGTCGGCCCTGCTGCTGGCGCGCAACGGTAGTAAAGTGTTCATGCACGGCACGGAAGGCCACACGCCCGGCCGGGTTTATACGCGCGAATGTCTGGAGCATCTGGGCTTTCCCATTGCCGCCTCGTTCGATGAAGCCGCCGTTCACATCGGCGCGCATAACTTCGCCTATGTGCCGCTTGAAGTGATGAGCCCGAAACTGAAAGAGCTGATTGAGCTGCGCCCTGTTCTGGGCCTGCGCTCGCCCGTTCACAGTTTCTCGCGGATGCTCAATCCGTTTGATGCGCCGTGCATGTTGCAGGGCATATTCCACCCCAGTTTCATGGACACCCATGTCGGCGCGGCAGTGCATCTGAACCAGCAGGACATGGCCGTGTTCCGCGGCGAGGGCGGCGAGATTGAGCGGCGTCCGCATAAGCCGTGCGAAGTGCGCACCGTGCATAATGGCGGCACCGTTGATACCGAGCGCTGGCCGCCTTTGCTGCCCGAACCGCGCCAACCGGCGGATGAGCAAATGGATATTGCCGCGCTGGGCCAGCTATGGCGCGGTGAGATTGAGATTGATTATGCTGAGGCTGCTGTTACGGGGACGCTTGCCCTGGCGCTGAAAGCCATGCGCCGCGTGGACAGTATTGATCAGGCGCAAGCCATGGCGCAAAGCATGTGGGACGCGCGCGACAAAACCAGTATTCTAAACGCGGCCTGACAGATATGAGCGGCGAAGCGGAGCCTAAGGGGATGAGCGGGCCAACGCCGTTGGCGCGTCTGTTTATTGCCGCCGCGCATAAATCCTCCGGCAAAACAACCATCACGATCGGGCTTGCTGCCGCGCTCAGCGCTACTGGATTGCGCGTGCAATGCTTCAAGAAGGGCCCCGATTATATCGACCCGATGTGGTTGTCGCGCGCCGCAATGCGGCCCTGTTACAATCTTGATTTCAATACCATGGGCCATATTGAGATCGGCTCCACGTTCGCTGGCCAAAGCGCTGGCTGTGATATCTCGTTGATTGAAGCAAACAAAGGTTTGTTCGACGGGCTTGATCCTGAGGGCGTCGATTCTAACGCCGCATTGGCCAAGCTGCTTGGCGCGCCTGTTATTCTGGTGATCGATTGCGAAGGCATGACCCGGGGCATTGCGCCATTGGTGCTGGGCTATGTGGCCTTCGACCAGGACGTGGCGATCAAGGGCGTAATTCTCAATAATGTTGGTGGTCCGCGCCATGAAAGCAAATTGCGCGCGGCGATGGCGCGTTATACGGATGTGCCGGTATTGGGGGCGGTGGCGCGCAACAAGGAGCTGGCAATTTCCGAGCGGCATCTGGGCCTGACGACGCCGGGCGAAATTGATGTGCGCGACGATAAGATCAAAAGCATTGGAGACCTTGTCGGCGCCGGCGTGGAGCTGGACGCGTTGAAGGCGATTGCGCAAGTGCCTTTGCCACTGGCTACAAAATTGTCCCCGGCCGTGGGAGAGGTATCGGTCGCGGCATCGACATTGACTTCGACATTACCTTCACTTGCGCCAGCTGAAGACCGCTCAGCTGCTGCGACGGCACCGCGCGCGCCGCCGGTTCGTATCGCCATTGCGCGCGACGCCGCGTTTGGGTTCTATTATGCCGACGATCTGGCAGCGCTGGAGAAAGCGGGCGCCCAGCTGGTGCCGTTTAACACATTGCGCGATGAGGCATTGCCCCCGCTGATTGATGGTCTGTTCATTGGCGGCGGCTTTCCTGAAACCCATATGGCAGCGCTGTCGAACAACACAGCACTACGGGATGATATCAAGCAGGTCATTGAAGCGGGGCTGCCCAGTTACGCAGAATGCGGTGGCTTGATGTATCTGTCGCGCTCTTTGAGTTGGCGCGGCAAAACCTGCGATATGGTCGGGGTGATTGCCGGCGACGCTATAATGCATGAGCGCCCGCAGGGTCGTGGTTATGTTCAATTGCGCGAGCGCGCATCTATGCCATGGGGCGCGCTGGAAAGCCGTGAGCCTCAATTTAAAGCCCACGAATTTCATTATGCTTCGCTCAACAATTTGCCCTACGACACGACCTTCGCCTATGACGTCAAGCGCGGTCATGGCATTGACGGGCGCCATGATGGCATCGCCGTGCATAACCTGCTGGCGAATTTTTCGCATTTGCGCGATACCGGCGCCAATCACTGGGCGGCGCGCTTTGTGAATTTCGTTCAATCACAGAGATCCGAACTTTAACCAGCCGCGCCCATGGCTCCGGGGCGCGAGTTGGAAGACGGCCGGTTAACGGTTGCGATTTATATGAGACCCCAACTACGAGTTGCCCGGGATTTGGCTTGGTCGTCGTAGTTGGGGGCAAGTGGGTCTACCCCAAACAAAATGTCTACCCACAATCTGCAAATGCGCTGAGGCGGGGGAGCTTTCGGGATGATCAGATTTAGATGATCATCCCGAAAGCTGGCAGCAATTTACCGGCACATTTGCGGCACCCCTCAAAATACAAGGGTGCAGGTGCAAACACCCGATGCGGTGGCCATGCGTGAGAAAAAATCACGATCAAAATAGGCCCGAAAAGCGGCATGACCGAACTGACATTCAATATATTTATCAGTCCGGCACTTGTTTGCACGCTTGCATCATTTGTTTACCGATTAATCTAAGCACTGACGAAGCGACCTGTCTTGACCCATTTGGGTAGGATTTGAAGAATCTATTATCGCGGTGGGTAAGTAAATTCAGAAATAAAAGCATAAATCTGCTTCTATTCGATTGAATTTCCAGACAAAAAACCACGATAGTCACAATTTCAAGCACGCTGCCATCGGTTGGAAATTATTCGATCACAAAAACGTGAGTGAGTATGTCGCCAGTCTTACCAGTTCCGATTGGCGCCGACAGCCGGTTCTTAGAAGCGCGCGCTTGATTTGATTGCGCACGGAATCTTTTTTCAGTTCGAGGTGGTGTGCGATTTCGTTGGTGTTCATATCGCGGCACAGAGCCTGCACGACGCGCGCTTCTGCCCAGGTCAAACCAAGCGACATTTGCAATTGTTCGATCGGCAAAATGGGGGTATCGGCGCGGTAACGAATAATAACCACGCAGCGCCAGCCAGGCGTATGAAACCGGGCAAGATGGGCATCGCTGCCGTGCAATTTGTCATGCACGGGAGTGACTGAAATCAGATTTGGCTCTTGGAGTTCACTCTTGGCATGAAACGCAAAGGTCCCCAAATGCGTGAGTAGATCGTCGCCGCTGCGAATGCTGGCATCATGCACTAATTTTGCAAGTCTATCGCAATCTGTTGCGCAATCCAAAAGCAGTTTACCTTTGCAATCCAATCGGATGCCCCGCTTTTGGCGAACCGCATCGGTGGCAATAGTG
>JAJRRE010000414.1 GCA_024279745.1 Alphaproteobacteria bacterium | reverse complement strand
CGGGCGCGCGCGTAAAACTGCGCATAACTGAAGCGCGAATTGCCATGAATAATAGCGGTATGATCAGGATAAACAGCCGCTGCGCGCTCCAAAAATACAACCGGCGTCATTGGCTGGTAATTAGCCGGGGTTTTATCCAGGTTCTGCGAATAGGGATTGTCGGTCATTGTAGGTCACCGGTGTAAAAAGGGAAGACAGACGGCCGATCAACGCGCATTTTGCTATGGCGACCGTCTGCGATATCTAGCCCAAACGCCGATAGGGGGCAACGGCCCGATACCAGTAGCTTGACCTAGATGACACACCGATAGCCGAATTACCTAGCTTGTCGGCCTTGCTTGCCGGGGTCAAAAAATGCTCAATAACAACAAACAATGCAGGCGGTAAAACGCGCTAAAAGTGGCAGCCGTACAGGCCACAACACGAAAAGGGCCAATCGATGAGCGACTACCACAAAGTTTACGCCGCCTGGCAACAGGACCCCGAGCAATTTTGGGCCGGCGCCGCGCGCGATCTGGAATGGTACCGCCTGTGGGACAAAGTGTTTGATCCCTATGCCGGGCAATATGGCCAATGGTTCCCCGGCGCCCAGTGCAATACCGCCCATAATTGCCTGGACCGCCATGTTAATGCCGGGCGCGGCGATCAGACCGCGTTGATCTATGACAGCCCGGTGGCGGATGAAAAACAAAGTTACAGCTATCGCAAACTGCGCGATGACGTGGCGATCTTTGCCGCCGTTTTGCGCGAGCGCGGCGTTGCCAAGGGCGACCGGGTAATCATATATATGCCGATGGTACCAGCCGCCGTCATTGCCATGCTGGCCTGTGCCCGACTTGGCGCTGTTCATTCGGTTGTGTTTGGCGGCTTTGCCGCGGCCGAGCTGGCAACACGCATCGATGACGCCGCCCCCAAGGCCATTGTGGCGGCCTCTTGCGGCATCGAGCCGGGGCGCATTGTTGCTTATAAACCGCTACTGGACCAGGCCATCGAGCTGGCCGCACATAAGCCCAGCAGTTGCATTATCCTGCAGCGCCCCATGATCGAGGCTGAAATGACGCCCGGGCGCGACCATGACTGGGGCGAGTTAGTCAGCGCCGCAAAAGCATCTGGCGCGCAGGCTGACTGTGTTGCGCTCAAAGCGACCGATCCGCTTTATATCCTTTATACATCGGGCACCACGGGCGAGCCCAAGGGCGTCGTGCGCGACAATGGCGGGCATATGGTGGCGCTCAACTGGTCGATGAAAAACCTCTATGGCATTGCGCCGGGCGAAGTCTTTTGGGCCGCTTCCGATGTTGGCTGGGTCGTTGGTCATTCCTACATCTGCTATGCGCCGCTGCTGGCCGGCGCGACATCGGTTCTGTATGAGGGCAAACCCGTCGGCACGCCTGACCCCGGTGCCTTCTGGCGGGTGGTATCAGACCACAAAATCAGCGCGCTATTCACAGCGCCAACGGCGTTCCGCGCGATCAAAAAAGAAGACCCGGCAGGGACATATATCACCAAATACGACATCAGTTCCTTGCGCACACTTTTCCTGGCGGGCGAGCGCGCTGACCCTGAAACTATTAAATGGGCCGAGCAGCATCTCAAAATTCCGGTGATCGATCATTGGTGGCAGACCGAGACCGGCTGGTGCATCGCCGGAAATCCGGTTGGCCTTGGTGCGCTGCCGATTAAATATGGCTCGTCCTGCGTCCCCATGCCCGGCTATGACATTCACATTCTGGACGAGAATGGCAAAGACGTGCCGACAGGCGAGACCGGCACTATCGCCATCAAGCTGCCGCTACCGCCCGCCTGCCTGCTCACCTTATGGAATAACGACAAGCGCTTTCGCGACAGCTATGTCACAGAGTTTCCCGGCTTTTATTCGTCATCGGACGCGGGCTATCTGGATGACGACGGCTATGTCTACATCATGGCGCGCACCGACGATGTCATCAATGTCGCCGGGCACCGCCTGTCCACCGGCCAGATGGAAGAAGTGCTGGTGGAACATCCCGATGTGGCCGAATGTGCGGTGCTGGGTATTGCCGATGATTTGAAAGGGCAATTGCCCGCCGGGTTTATTGTACTCAATTCCGGCGTTACCCGCGACCCGACTGCAATCGAAAAGGAAGTTGTGCAACTGGTGCGGACGCGCATCGGCCCGGTGGCGGCTTTCAAGATTGCGGTGACAGTCAAGCGCCTGCCCAAAACGCGTTCAGGCAAGATCCTGCGCGGCACCATGCGCTCCATCGCCGATGCCATTCCCTACAAGATGCCCGCGACGATTGACGATCCTGTAATTCTTGACGAGATCGCTGCGGTGTTGATCGCCAAAGGGTTACTTACTGGCGGTTAATCTGATGCCTTAAGTGGCCCCAACCGATTGTCAACGCCGGGCCGATTTCCGCCGCGCCATCTTGCGCGGGCACAAGCCACAAACTGCCACAGTTCTGTCGCAAAATAGTTGTGGGCAATACGGAAAAGAGGACGCCTTCGCGGCATCTGCCATTTTGCGAATCCGTTAAGGTGCTGAGCCAATTAACAGGCGGCGCTTTGGTTAGCGCTTAATTGCCTCTTTTTCACAATCTTATAGTTGAGGACAACATGCGCGGCTGGCGACAAAAGAAAAACGACGATTTCGAATGGCACAAATATGTGCGCACGACCATTAAGCTGCGCCGCGAACAACGCCGCGAAACGGTTGAGCAAGTCAAAAAATCAGCCGCATCGGGCGCTAAATCCGCGGCTCGGCGGACGGTGAATTTTGTTCACGATGCATCTGTGCGCAGTGCCGATTGGCTGGTTGCTCTGTCCGGCGCCACCTGGCGGGCCTTGCTTGCTAGCGCCAACTGGTCCTTGAACATGCTCGCCGCCGGCGCCAGCTGGGCCGGGAAGATTTCAATGAGGTTTTTGCGCGCCATCGGTCCTTTTTTGAGCACGGTCTGGCAACTCATACGCTCTGTCTCAAGCAAGATCGGTTCCTTCATCGCAATAGGCGCCGCGCCAATTCTCGCACTACTAAATCGCCCGATGATTCGCGCTCCCTTGGGCCTGGTCGGCGTGTTGGCCGGAACAGCTGCCCTGTGGCGCTGGTCGGGACATGGTTTCGATGCGCAGGCTAAAATGGCATTGATTGTTGGAGCCGGCGCCTTGAGCTTAGGCTATGGCCCGGCCCTGCTGCGTGCCGTGCCGTTTACGGTGCCCTTCTGGCTTGCCTCATTCTTTACGCGCCTTGCCGCACTGCGCCCGGCATGCGCGATCAAACTTGGCCGCAAGATCGCCGGTCTTGGCGCCGCCTTGCGTTTGCCTAATATGCCAAAACTTCCCGCTGGTATGGCGCGCGGCGCTGGCGCAGCGATTGTTGTTGCCGGGCTTGCGGGCCTTGGCTGGGTGGGATGGAGCGGCGCATCAACCTTCTCAACACCGTCCTTCTCGTTTTCATCGCCTTCTTCGTTTTTGCCATCTATGCCAAGCATGCCCTCCATGCCTTCAATGCCCAAATCATTTTCCAAGCTGGCCGCGAACATACCGCTGATCGGCAGCCGCGAACCGATAACCGGCCGGGCCCGGGTTTTGAGCGGCGATATCATTCGCATTGGCCGCAAACCAATTCGTTTGGCCGGCATTGCAGCACCCGAACTACAACAACGTTGCCGGCGAGACCGACGTCGGCGCACATGGCGCTGTGGCTATGCGGCACGCAATGCGTTGATCCGGCTGGTGCGGCGAAAAAATGTGCGCTGCGAGCCTGACGGCACCGATGATGCGGGGCGTCTTATGGCGACCTGCTTTGCTGGCAAAATCAACATTAACGCGCGCATGGTTGCGAAGGGCTATGCCTTTGCCGAGACCGGCTTCATGGCCAGCTATTCAGCGCAAGAAGAGCAAGCGCGTAAATCGAAAACGGGCATTTGGCGCGGCAAGGCTATGCGCCCGGCACAATATCGCTCACAAAAATGGGAAGAGGCCAAACGCCGTGCCCCCGATGGCTGCCCGATCAAAGGCGATGTCACCCGCGCGGGCAAATTCTATGTCTTGCCCTGGGCTCGAAACTATCGCCGGGTGCGTGTTACCAAATCCAGAGGCGAGCGCTGGTTCTGTTCTGAGAGCGCCGCACGTGCGGCTGGATGGCACGGCGCCGGACAATCATAAGGTTTGGCCAGTAGATAATTCCGAAAAGCACAACAGGCGAGACATGCAGCAATTGCCTGATTGCACGGCTGACGGCTGACGGCTGACGGCTGACGGCTGACGGCTGACGGCTGACGGCTGACGGTCAACATCACAATTTTTGCTGCGACGGCAAACTTTTATTTTCTCGCAAAATTCAGTTCGTGCTGCCGTCCCCTATTAGCGCTGATTATCGAATCTCAGATGGCGCCCTTAAACTTCATGCATATACGCCAAAGAAATTGCACGCCCCCGCAACAACCCAGGCATACGTTCAAAAATTTACAGGGACGAGGGATCGAGAAAACAGGCAACCGGGCAAGAAAAGACCCGCGGTCGGGGGACTGACCGCGGGTTGAAAATCGAGATGCCTCTAGAGGGGGGGGAAGGTGGGACGGCATCTCGCTTCGGACAGCCTCAGAAAAGCGCATTTCCAACAAAAATTCAACATATT
>JAJRRE010000413.1 GCA_024279745.1 Alphaproteobacteria bacterium | reverse complement strand
GCCGGCACACGAATGCCCTTGGCGCCAAGTTTTTTGCCAACCGCGCCCGAGACACCGCCGCCAAGACGCAGCTTCATGCCCTTGATATCGGCTAGCGTTGAGACTTTGCGGTTGGTTTGCAATTGCCCGGGGCCATGCGTGTGCATTGCGATCACTTTGACACCCTTATGTTCATTGAGCCCCTTGAGATATTTCTCATAGGTCCGCCAATAAGCGACGGAGGCGGATTCGGCATTGCCGCTATAACCGGGTAGTTCGATCAGTTTGGTGCCGACGAATTTTCCGGGGCTGTAGCCGTGAAAGATCCAGGTTATATCGGCAGCGCCGTCGCGAATGAGATCAAACTGCGCCGGCGGCGAGGCGAGTTTATATTTGATCTTGCCGGTGACGCGCCCGTCGGTTGCTTTCTCGATCATCTTGATCAGGCGCGGCCACATTTTGGAATTCATGCCGTGGGAAGGCGGGGCCCAGGAAGAAATGATTAAAGTTTCCTTGGCCTGCGCGCCAGTGCTCAAGGCGGCGCTCATTGTAAGGCCGGCAATTAAGCCAAGCCCCAGGCTATAGGCCAGCTTGCTTGCCTGTTTACGGTTGGTCATAGTTTTCCTCCACTTGGTTGGTTAGGTTTTTATATTTCATGTTTCGTTCCGCGATTAATCCCGGTTTTTGAATTGAATGCTATCCGTTCCTTATCGGTCTATCAATTGGAAGATGTCGGCTCTCTCCAGGTTGTTCAATTATTGGCATTGCGGCATTCCGATTTAACGGCGGTGTGATTAATCATGGCGGCGTAACTAATCCTTGAGTGTGGGCTTTTGCCATATCAACTATCTGCCGGGCAGCTGGTTCAATGTGGAAAACGATTTGTGTTGCGCCGCAAGGCGAGTGATTAGCGCGGCGCATTGCCAAGACGCTGGGTCTTGCACGGCCAAAACGTCGATTTGCTTTTTAATTTCGCCAGTGCCGATCTGGTCGCCGTGCCACATCAAACCGCCGCGCCAGCGCGCAAAGCCATAGCCGTTAATCATGGTGACATCTATATCAAGTGGCCTTTGGGCGATCTTCTCATCAACTATTTTTGCCCCCTCGTTGATCATGGCCAGAAGCAGCCGCGCTGTGATTTCCGGCGCTGTTATTGTGCGCCGCTCGACACCATGGCGCTGCGATTCGTCGGCGATGATAGCGCTAACTTCCGGGTCGATAGTCGGCGCCCGCGAGCCGGGCTCATAGCGGTACCAGCCCTTGCCGGTCTTTTGGCCAAACCGGCCCAGCTGACAAAGAGTGTCGGCGATGGCGATATAACGCACATTAGGATCGCGCTCAGCGGCGCTCGCCTTGCGCTGTGCCCAGCCAATGTCGAGCCCGCTTAAGTCCTGTACTTCATAAAGCCCCATGGCCATACCAAAACCGCGCATGGCGCTATCGACTTCATTCGGCATAGCGCCTTCAAGCAATATAATGTCGGCCTGCTGGCGGTAAGCCTTCAAGATGCGGTTGCCGATGAAGCCGCTGCAGGCGCCGGCCAGTACGCCGACCTTGCGCAGTTTCTTGGTGAATGCAAAACAAGATGCCAACACCTCCGGCGAGGTTAGTGTTGAGGGGATAATTTCGACCAGCTTCATGATATTGGCAGGCGCGAAGAAATGCAGGCCGACAAAATTTGCTGGGTGTTTGAATGAGTCTGCTAGCGTGTTTATGTCCAGATACGAGGTGTTGCTGGCGCAAATGGTACCGGGTTTTACGACCTCGCCAAGAGATGAAAAGAGCGTCTGTTTGGCGGCGCGCTCTTCAATAATGGCTTCAATGATAAGATCTGCGTTTGCCAGATCAGTGTAAGACGTGCCGACCGTAAAGCGGCGCAGGCGGTCTTCGCCTTGGCTCTGGGTAATGCGGCGGCGCTGAACGGCGCGCTCATAAACAGATTGGAGCCGTGCCGTGGCCTGTGCGGCAGCCGGTTCATTCAGCTCGATCAAGGTGACAGCAAGTCCCGCATCCAGGCAGGTGGCGGCTATGCCGATGCCCATTGTGCCGCCGCCGATAATTCCAACCGTAGTAATATCGCGCGCTATCAACCCTTGTAGTTGCGGCAGTTTGGAGGCGGCACGTTCCGCAAAAAAGACATGGCGCAGGGCCGCCGATTGATCGCCTTCGCGCAACTGTGTAAAAATTTGTCGTTCCAGCGCCGTGCCGTCGGTGAAAGACATTGTGCAAGCTGCCCGCACTGCTTCCAGGGCTTTGAGCGGTGCCAGCTGGCCGCGTTTATTTTTCGCCGTTTTGGTTTCTTGTGTTGCCCAGAACTGTTCGCTTTGGGCTACCGGTGACGGCAATTGCGATGAGCGGCGCGGGGGCTGGTCCATGAGCTGCGTGGCATGATCGATCGCCTTCTGCTCAAGATCGCCCTGTGCCAAACAATCAATCAACCGGATCTTCAACGCGCTGGCCGCATCGACAGACTGACCGGAAGTGATCATGTCTATTGCGGCGTGCAGGCCAATCAAACGTGGTAGTCTTTGAGTGCCGCCAGCGCCGGGAATGAGCCCCAATGTGACTTCCGGCAGTCCCAGTTTGGTGCGCGTCGAAGCAATGCGGCTATGACATCCCAGGGCGACTTCAAGGCCGCCGCCAAGCACTGTGCCGTGTAGTGCCGCGATCCAGGGTTTGTTTGACGCCTCAATCGCATCGATAACATCGGGCAAGGATGGCGCCAGCGCTGGTTTTCCAAATTCGGAAATGTCAGCGCCGGCAATGAAGGTGCGCCCGGCACATATGAGCACTGCCGCTTTGATGGTGTCGTTGGCAGCGATGGTTTGCGCTGCTTGCCACAGGCCCGCCCGCACTCCATGACTGAGCGCATTGACGGGCGGGTTATCAACGCGCACCACGCCAATCGCACCGCAGCGCGTCACGCGAACACAACGGCGATCATCATCGCGTGGCTTTGCCGGTGGCTGTGATTTGGCGGGCATCGTTTTTTCTATCGGGTCCTGCAATATCGAGCGTCGTTGAAAACGTATCAGTGGGTGGAAACAACCGCATCGCACCGCGTTTCATAGTTGTTGTTTCTTTTTGATTGTCAGCGGCGGTTTCTTTCAGCGCGATCTTATGATTGCTTTGCATTTTTGTACGGCGGCAAGGGCAGTGTTTGCGATCACCCCAGCATGTTTGACGTGGGCTAAAATTCTCCGTCTGAATGCTCGCCCCGACGCTTTGCTAATGCCTTGCTAAGGTAAGGTGGATAGTTTGACTGACCGGACGGTTTATGTAAATCTCTTTTTAACGTCGCACATAGCTCGGGCCGTTTAAATTGATTGCCCTCTTTTGAAATTTGTTGCCGGGCTACCCAAAAGTATAAGGCTTGATGAATGCTGCCGGGGCGGCCGCTGCGTTTGAATGCGGCGGATGTGCCGTGCGATGTAAGAAGAATTGAGCCTCGATTTTACCTAAGCCCAGAGCTATGTCGGGGGCGCGCCGAAATCGAAATCAAAATTTGGGGAGCAATGAGGAGTACTGGTATGAGCGACGACCGGGTTGCAGGCGGACCTGTTCTGATTGAACGCCTTGCGGGTTATACTGTGCT
>JAJRRE010000412.1 GCA_024279745.1 Alphaproteobacteria bacterium | reverse complement strand
GAACCCACGGTGCAAGACGCCGTGCCCGGCACCATCGCCACCCTTTGTGTGCGCATTTTAAAACATCGCCCACCGCCGCGCGGTAACAAGAAAGCGCCGTATAAAATCGCCTGCGAAGACGATACCGGACGGCTCGATTTGGTGTTCTTTCGAACTGAGCGCAGCTATATAGAGCGCCAACTTCCCGTTGCTGAAACCCGCTATGTATCTGGCCGTGTGGAACGCTATGGCAATATTTTGCAAATGTCCCATCCCGATTACATTCTAGCCCCGCACGCGCGCGAGCAAATGCCGATGTTGGAGCCGGTCTATCCGCTAACCGCCGGTCTGTCGGGAAAAGTGCTGGGAAAAACCATGCGCCAAGCAGTGGACAAATTGCCCCAAATGCCCGAATGGCAGGACCCCGCCTGGCTGACATCACGCGGATTTAGCGATGTGCAAAGCAGCGCCCTGCGCCTGCACCGGCCCGAAGATTCCGCCGATATTTCTCCAGCTTCGCCCTTCTGGCAGCGCCTTGCTTATGATGAATTGCTGGCTGGGCAATTGGCCCTGGCGCTGGTGCGAAATAGCCAGAAATCCCTGGCCGGGCGCTCAATCAGGGGCGATGGCAATGTGCGGGCGCGCATTCTCGACGCCCTGCCCTTTACCCTGACCAAGTCGCAGGCGGTTTCCATGCAGGAAATCGAAGAGGATATGGCCGGCTCGCATCGCATGTTGCGCATGTTGCAAGGTGATGTTGGCGCCGGCAAAACCGTTATTGCCCTGCTCGCCATGGCCATCGCTATCGAGGCCGGCGGTCAAGCGGCCTTGATGGCACCGACGGAAGTTTTGGCACGCCAGCATATGGCATCAATCGAGCCGTTGGCCGCCGCTGCCGGTTTGCGCTGCGCCCTACTCACGGGCCGCGAGAAAGGCAAAGCGCGCAAGGAAATATTGGCCCATCTGGCGGCTGGCGAAATTGATATTTTGATGGGCACGCACGCGTTGTTTCAACCCGATGTTGTGTTTAAGGACCTGGCCTTTGCTGTCATTGACGAACAGCACCGTTTTGGTGTGCATCAACGCATGGCCTTGCAAAATAAGGGCGGCGAAGGTGGTGCCAATGTCCTGGTTATGACCGCGACCCCGATACCGCGCACCTTGTTGATGACCCATTATGGCGATTTGGAAGTCTCCAAGCTGACTGAAAAACCCGCCGGCCGCAAACCCATTATCACAACCGCCCCGCCGCTGGAACGGTTGCTCGACGTTATCGGCGCCCTGAAACGCGCTGTCACAACTGGCGCGCAGGTTTATTGGGTTTGCCCTTTGGTTGAAAGCTCCGACAAATCCGATCTGGCGGCAGCAGAAGAACGCCATGCCCATCTGGCGCAATTCTTTGGAGCCAAAGTCGGCCTGCTGCATGGCCAAATGAACGGCAAAGCCAAAGACGCCGTTATGGAACAATTCGCCGCCGGCGAGTTGGCAATTTTGGTGGCGACCACTGTTATCGAAGTCGGCGTGAATGTTCCCAATGCCTCGATCATGGTGATCGAACATGCCGAACGGTTCGGCCTGGCACAGCTGCACCAGTTGCGTGGCCGGGTCGGGCGCGGAGAACGCCAGTCCTATTGCATGTTGCTGCACCAGACCCCGCTTGGCCAGGTTGCCGGCGCGCGCATCAAGATGATGTGCAACACCGATGACGGCTTTGTCATTGCCGAGAAGGATCTGGAGTTACGCGGCGGCGGCGAGGTTCTGGGCGCACGGCAAAGCGGTGCGCCCGGATTTCGCATCGCCGACGTACCAGGCTTTGTCGATCTTCTTGCCGCCGCACGCAATGATGCCGACATGATCTTGTCCGCCGACCCGGACCTAACCAGCACCCGCGGCAAAGCCCTGCGTTACCTTTTATATCTGTTTGAACGCGATGAAGCCGTGCGCCTGTTCCGTGCCGGCTAACCGGTGGCCGGCTGCCCCCAATGCTGGACACGCACCCGAGCCGGGTAGGCGCCCGAGCCGGGCAAGCTGCCTGATGTTGAATAAACAAAGCCGATGCAGCCCAAACAAACCCCAGAGCACAGGTTTACACGCCCGGCCCGTTTCCATTTGAGCCATTGCCGCCAAATGGTGGATTGGTAGGCTTGCGCGGCCGGTGAATCGGTGTTGGGTCTGCTTTCGCCTGGGCGGCCAGTTCATTGAGCGATTCTTGGATTTCCGGCGGTGGCACCATACCGGCAGAAATCACCACCTTGGCAGCGTCTTCCACATTCATTTGCAAGAAAATTATGTCCTTGCGCGGAATGAAACAGACGAAACCTGTTGGCGGCACAATGGCTGTTGGCATGAACACCGTAACCAGATCCTGTTTGCCCGGCTCTGAATCGCGAATTTCACCAGCCGCTTCCGCCGTCACAAATACAATCGACCAGATGCCCTTTGAGGGAAATTCAATCAGGCCCACTTTTTGAAAGGCATTATCGGGCGAGGACGCACTGACCACGGATTCAAAAATCTGCTTCAGGGCAGAATAAACATTGCGCACGATCGGCATTCGGCCCAGCACCATTTCGCCGGTACTTATCAATGAGCGGCCAAGTAGATTGGCGGCCAATGCACCAATAACAGTCAGCCCGAAAAACGCAAACACCAAGCCGATGCCGGGGATCGGGAACGGCAAATAAGTATCGGGGTTATAGATGTCCGGCACATAGGGCTTGATCCATTCATCGACGACATTGATGAACCACAATGCCGTATAAATGGTGATGCTGACGGGACCGACAACAACCAGACCGGTTAAAAAATAATTGCGCAGCCGCGCTCCAATGCGCGCTGAATGGGGCCCCTCCGGCTGTGTCAGCCGGGCTAAACCTTCTTGCAATTTGGCTTGATGATCGGCATCGTGCGACGCATCGGGTCCCGAAGGTCGTCCGTCAGTATTGCTGTCGCGCATGATGGCGTTATTCCGCTTGTCATTTCTTGCTTCGATAGGTGCTGGAATTCCAATTATCGAACGTCATTCACGAAGGGAAGCTGAGAGCGACCCAAATTGCTAATT
>JAJRRE010000411.1 GCA_024279745.1 Alphaproteobacteria bacterium | reverse complement strand
TTCCAGAATGAAAACCTCGACGATCTGGTGATCCTGCGCGGCGACGGCACGCCGACCTATAATCTGTCGGTGGTTGTTGATGATCATGACATGGGGCTGACGCATATTGTGCGCGGCGTCGACCATCTAACCAATGCGGCGCGCCAGTCCTTGATCTATCAGGCTTTAGGCTGGGACATCCCCAGCTTTTCCCATGTGCCGCTGATCCATGGGCCGGACGGCGCCAAACTGTCGAAACGCCACGGCGCGCTTGGCATTGAAGCCTACCGGGATATGGGCTATCTGCCCGCCGCTATGCGCAATTATCTGGTGCGGCTGGGCTGGAGCCATGGCGATGACGAAATTTTCTCAACCGAGCAAATGATTAATTGGTTCGATCTACCGGACATCGGGAAATCCGCCGCGCGGTTTGATTTCAAAAAGCTCGCCGATTTGAACGGCCACTATATTCGCAGCAGTTCCGACGCAGAGCTGGTTGCGCATATCAAAGTCCTGCTGCCGCATATCGACGGCGGGCCGGAACTCATGAGCGCCCATGACGCAGATAACTGGACGCGCCTCACCGCCGCCATGCCGGGCCTGAAGGAGCGCGCCAAAACCCTGCTGGAGCTGATCAACAATGCCGCCTTTATCACCGCCACGCGCCCGCTCGACTTTGACGAAAAAGCCACGAAGCAGCTGAGCGACGACGCCCGGCAAATGATCGGCGAATTGGCGGCCGCATTCGATGCGGTGAAGGAATGGGATGCCGAGACGTTGGAAAGCGCGGTTCGCGACTTTGCGACCGCCAGGGATCTGAAGCTGGGCAAGATCGCCCAGCCCCTGCGCGCCGCCCTCACGGGGCGCGCCGTCTCACCGCCAATTTTCGATGTGATGGCCGTATTGGGACGTGAGGAGACTATGCTGCGACTGCGAGACACCACGTGAATGAGAGCAATTCTGCCGGTATTTCCGCAGGTTTCCGTTAGGTTTTCTGTGACGCCATCTTGCCGCAGTGCAAAAAATATACTATTCATAGTGGATCGAGGAGCGGCTGTATCGCATGGCCAATCGAATTTATTATCATGAATTCGCATCATTCTCCTCATTCCAACAAGACGCGCTTGCCGCAATGTCAGGCCGGCCGGAACAGCGCTTGCCTGCGCCATAAGTTCCGACACGGGATCAACAGCGCCGGCGCTCAGACCAAAGGATAGGCCCCCATGACCAATTCTCCCGACAATCCCGGTGCTGGTGACACGCCTCCCGCCGCTTCTTTGGTGATCGACGGCAAGGAAATCAAACTCGACGTGCACCGCCCAACCATTGGCCCCGATGTCGTTGACGTCTCAAAGCTTTATAAAGAGACCCGGCATTTCACCTACGACCCGGGCTTCACCTCAACCGCCAATTGTTCCTCAAAGATCACCTATATCGACGGCGACAAGGGCGTGCTTTTATATCGCGGTTATCCCATCGAGCAGCTGGCGGAAAGCTCGCGCTTCATGGAAGTGTGTTATCTGCTGCTGAACGGCGAATTACCGTCATCCGATGAGTTTGCCGATTTCGATAATACCATCCGCCATCACACCATGGTGCATGAGCAGATGAACCGCTTTTTCACCGGCTTCCGCCGCGACGCCCACCCCATGGCGATCATGTGCGGCTCGGTTGGCGCGCTATCGGCCTTCTACCATGACAGCACCGATATCACCGATCCCAAACAGCGGGTCATCGCGTCCCATCGCATCATTTCCAAAATGCCGACCCTGGCGGCCATGGCCTATAAATATCATGTCGGCCAGCCGTTCATTTATCCGCGCAACGATCTCGACTATTCGTCCAATTTCCTGCGCATGTTATTCAAGGTGCCGACCGCCTCCTATAAGGTCAATCAGGTGCTGTCGCGCGCCATGGACCGCATCTTTATTTTGCACGCCGACCACGAACAAAACGCTTCGACCTCAACGGTGCGGCTGGCCGGCTCATCGGGTGCTAACCCGTTTGCCTGTGTGGCGGCGGGTATTGCGTCCCTTTGGGGGCCCTCCCATGGCGGCGCCAATGAAGCGGCGCTGAAAATGCTGGAGGAGATCGGGACAGTTGACCGGGTGCCTGAATATGTGGCGCGCGCCAAAGACAAATCCGACGCCTACCGGCTGATGGGCTTTGGTCACCGGGTCTATAAGAACTACGATCCGCGCGCCCGGGTCATGCAACAGACCGCCCATGAAGTGTTCGACGCGCTTGGTGTGCGCGAAACACCGTTGCTGAAAGTGGCCATGGAGCTGGAGCGGATTGCGCTGGGAGACGACTATTTCATCGAGAAAAAGCTCTATCCCAATATCGATTTTTATTCAGGCATTACGCTGCGCGCCATGGGTATTCCAACCTCCATGTTCACCGTGTTGTTCGCCGTCGCGCGTACCGTCGGCTGGATCGCGCAATGGAAAGAAATGATGGAAGATCCCGAACAGAAAATTGGCCGTCCGCGCCAGCTCTATATCGGCGCCCCAAAACGCGACTATGTGCCGATCGGTGAGCGCAGCTAAACTTCCCGCCCCGCCATTGGGCCAGCATCATTTCGGCAGCTGTTAACCGATGCCGCGCCCGCGGTCGCCGTAACGCAGCACAATCTCAGCCGCCGCACCGCTTGGACTGCCGCCTGGCACGGCAAGCGCTTCAGGGATACGTGCCAAAGCCGCCAATTGGGCGCGCCGTGCCGGTGTCTCATGTAGCAGATCGGCAAGGGTCGGTGCCAGGTTGTCGGCGGTGCAAGTGTCGTGGATGAATTCGGGAAAAGCGTTATCGTCCAATATCAGATTGGCCAGCACAGCTGATTTGGCGCGGATCAGTCGGCGCATGATCTGATACGGCACCTCGCCAACTCTATACCCCACGACCATCGGCGTACCGGCAACCGCCAGCTCCAGGGTCACGGTGCCAGATGCCGCTAAAGCCGCCTGAGCAAGCCGGAAAGCGACAAACTTGTCTTCTTCACTTTCCACCAATTGCGGCTTCAGCGGCCATGTCGCCAGATGCTTTTCAATCAAGGCACGCTTGGCCGGCACAACGGGCATGATGAGCTGCGGTGCAATTCCCCGTTCAATCAAGTGCGCTATGGTCTCGCCGAAGGGCTGCATTAATTTGGTAATCTCAGAGGATCGGCTACCCGGCAGCACCACCAGGACCGGCTGATCAGGCTGGAGCCCCAAACGCTCGATCAATGGCTCGCAATCAAGCGCCTCAATCCAGCCCATCCGCTCGACCAGGGGATGTCCGACATAGCTGCAGGGCGGACCGCCCAACTCTTCATGGGCGCGCGGCTCAAACGGCAGCAGCGCCAGAACATGATCTATATAACCGCGCATCTTGCGCGCCCGCCCGGAGCGCCAGGCCCAGACACTGGGCGAGACATAATCTATGATCGGGATATGGGGGGCACGTTTGCGAATTCGTTTGGCGATAGGATGGGTGAATTCAGGCGCGTCAATAATGACAACCGCATCGGGCTGGGTGGCAATAACGTTATCGACGGTTTGATAAACCCGCGCGGTGAGTTTTGGCAATTGCGCTGCAATCGCCCCCAGGCCCATCACGGCGACGTCTTCCAGAGGAAATTGCGAAATCAATCCTTGCGCCGCCATCTCGCGGCCGCCAACGCCGAAATAACGCACCGCGCCTTTGCGGCTGCGATTGATCGCGCGCATGAGTTTGCCGCCCAGCTGATCGCCAGAATGCTCACCAGCAATCAGACACAGCTTTAAATCACGCATCTTTGATGACACGATCACCGGCTTGGCTCCCTCGGTTTGGCTGGTCGCACCACCCGATATATTATTGCCAGATCGCCCGATCATTGCTCAGCCCTTCAATCCCACAACAAAAAGTCCCGCTGCATCGGCAGCCGCAATTAAATCTGCGCACCGAATGCCGTTCACCTCGCCGTCGCAAAAGGCAATGCCGGCAAATCTGCCGCGCGCCATCGCTTCCACCAGCTGTTGATCAATCGCCTTGTAGCACGGTGCAATCGCGCCGCGCCCCTCCTCCAGCTCCTGGCCATTTGCACTTTGGTCGGTACTTGCAAGCGCCGGCGTTTGACTTGCGGCGCGCGGCGCGTGCGAGCCCGGCGGCGTTTGGCGAAGAACCAGAACCCCGCTGCGCCCCGGCAACAGCCCTCCCCATGGTTTGGCACGCTGTGCTTGTTCTATGAGGTCCTTGAGGGACCCGGCCCCTTGCACGCCAAGCACATAGTCGCGCGCAATCACCGCGCCAAATCCTGCCGCATAACTGCGCAAAACGCCAGTTAGGTTTCGGCCCAATTCCACATCGCCCCATTGCACCGCGCTTGGTTTTTTTCGCCCCAATGCTACAAGCTGGCATTGAAAATTACCCTGATCAAAACCCATTCTACCCGGCGCGCCAGTATACGGGCTTTGCGCTGGCGTTGGAGTTTGGACTGCACCGCCACGCGCGCTAGCAATATTTGAATCGGCGATACCTGTTACAAATATCTGTGCGCCATCAGCCTGGCGCAACAGCTCATCACGCTCCAACACCAAAGAACGCCCCGCTGCAATTGCAATGCCCGCCAGACCGGCGCTGTTTGCAAGCGCAACCGTGGCAGGACCGATGGCCGGCATATCAACGCGCAGCTCCTGCCCCGGCTTTGGCAATTTAACAAGCACCGCTTGTGACAATTCAAAGCGCCCCGGCTCGTCATCTTCATGTTTTGCAGCCGCCACCATGGCGCTGCGGATCATAGCGTCGGTTCCGCCAGCACCTTCTACGGCAATGATACGGTGGGGGCTTGCCAATACCGCTTGCCCCAAATCAAACGGTCCGAGCGCCTCAAGAAGCTGGGCGCCGCGATCAATGGCAGCAAGATGGGCGGGCGCGGGGTGTACCGCCCCTAGTGGTCCCGGCGGCGGCAAAAGATGAGGCGCAAATTCATGGGCGCCGCGCACTTGAAACCCGTGAGCTTCAAAAAACCGCACAACCTTTGACAGCACACTATCATCGCCGCCGCGCAGCAATGACCACACAGTTGGTATGTTTTGGAGAAGCCCAAAATCCGGGCGAATGGATTTGAGATCAGGGCGGCGTACGGTTCCGGCAATTACCAATTCACGGCAGCGGGCATTTTTAAGCTGGCGCAACATGGCACCAATTCCGCCCCAATAACACCAGCTATGGGAATAGTCTTCGATGTCATGCGCCGCCTCACCGCGAATGCCGACAATATGTACTGCGCCGCCATCAGCCTCTATCGCGCGCGCAACGCTCAGCGGCAAAGCGCCGCCACCCGCTAGAATGCCAACGGGCTGCGAGCGTGATCTTTTCGCGGCTTTAGCGATGGCTTCATTGGTGCTGTGAATAGCATCTGGCATAGCTGCTTCTTGCCTGTTGTCACACAGCTGGTCAAGCAAGCAAACCGATCGCAATGGGCAACTCAAATCCGCCGGGCGCCGCTTTGGTTTATCGGCTTACGAAGCCGGCAGCTTGGGCACACAGAGCGAGCGCCCGGAGCGATCACGAATAAAGCTTGTGATCTGCTGCACGCCCTCATCGTCGGCAAACATCTGTTCGACGTCCGCCAGCCGCTCGATCAATGTGCCTTCATTGGAGAACAACAAACGGTAAGCATTACGAAGGGTATGGATTTGCTCGCGCTTGAAGCCGCGGCGCTTCAGCCCGACAATATTGAGCCCCTGCAATCCTGCCCGGTCGCCCATCGCCACGCCAAAGGGGATGAGATCATTCTCTAAGCCCGACATCCCCCCCAAGAAGGAGTGTGTGCCGATGCGCACAAACTGGTGGACCGCCGACAGGCCGCCCAAAATAACATGATCTTCGACTATACAATGTCCCGCCAGGGTCGCATTATTGGCCATCACCACATGGTCGCCGACGACGCAGTCATGAGCGACATGGGTGCCGACCATGAACAGGCCGTCAGAGCCGATTTTGGTCAACAGTTTGTCGCCCTTGGTGCCCGGGTTCATTGTAACATGTTCGCGAATGGTATTGCGCGGGCCGATTTCCAGACAGCTGTCTTCGCCGCTGAATTTCAGATCCTGCGGAATATGCCCCAACGACGCGAATGGAAAAATCTGGCAACCATCGCCAACCGTGGTTCGCCCCGCAATCACAACATGGGAATGCAGCTGGCAATTAGCGCCCAGCTTAACGTTCGGGCCGACAATACTATAGGCGCCAATTTTGCATCCTGGACCGATTTGCGCGCCGTCTTCGATCAGCGCCGTTGCATGAATTTGTGTTTCAGTCATGAAATTATATCTCAGCCATTAAATGAATCTGGATCTACGATCATAGCGCTAATTTCAGCCTCGGCGACGACCTTGCCGTCAACCTTGGCCTCACCGTAAAACCGCCAAACACGCCCGCGAGAGCGAATTTTTTTAACGTGATATTCGAGCTGATCACCTGGCACAACCGGTTTGCGGAATTTGGCTTTATCGATCCCCATAAAATAAACCACATGGGCCAGATAATCCTGCCCCAGCGAACTTGCCGCCAGAGCGCCTGCGGTTTGTGCCAAACCTTCGATTAGCAGCACACCGGGCATGACGGGATATTCGGGAAAATGCCCTTGAAAAAACGGCTCGTTAATGGTGACATTCTTCAAGCCAATGCCGCTATTGTCCGCGTCCATTTTTATGATGCGGTCAATCATCAAGAACGGATAGCGATGCGGCAGTAATTTCATCACGCGGGCAATATCGGCGCTACCCAATTCATTTGCTTGCGAGCCTTCAGCCATCGTCCCTCATCTCCGTCAGTTTCATCGCGCATCATTTGGAGCGCGGTTAATTTGAATGATCGTCAACCTTAGTGGCAGTACCGCCCGATACCCAAGCCCGTCGCTTGAGCTTGATTGTCCGCGGGGGGAGGCTATTTTTTACTTGTCGGCCGCGCCGCCAATTTTCGTATCGCCGCAATTTCGCGGGCCCATTCGCGAAACGGCCGGGCTGGCGTCCCGCCCATGCGCGCTCCGGCAGGTACATCGTCCTTGACATGACAGGTTCCGGCGATTTGCGCGCCGGTGCCAACATTAACATGCCCCGAAACCCCGGCGTCGGCGCCCATCACGACAAAATCGCCTAAGGTTGAAGATCCTGCAATACCGCATTTGGCAACGATTACGCAGGAGCGGCCGATCACAACGTTATGACCGATCATTACCAGATCGTCGATCTTTGTGCCTTCACCAATGACAGTATCGTTAAGAGCCCCACGATCGACACAGCAATTGGCTCCAATCTCGACATCATTATGGATCACCACGCGGCCGATCTGCGGCACCTTAATATGCCCCTCAGGCCCCATGGCAAAACCAAAACCATCCTGGCCAATACGAACACCAGCATGAATGACGATATTGTCTTGCAAAATCGCGTGCACGACCGACGCACACGGTCCGACATAACAGCGCTCGCCAATCTGGACACGGGCGCCAATGACGGCGCCAGCTGCGATCATGCAGCCACTACCAATAACCGCTTCGCGTCCAATCACGGCACCTGGTTCAATAACGGCATCGGCGGCAATGCGGGCGGTGGCGTGAATAAGCCCGCCGCTAGGGACAGTTGAGTTCACAGTTTCCGGTTTGTTAACATCCCTTGCCTCTTCAAGCCCCGACCAACCCACACATTTGGAGCGCATAGCGTCGGGATAAAAATACTGCATCGCGCGCGCAAAACCGTGATAGGGCGATTTAGTCACCAAGGGCACAGTTCCAGAGGGTACTTTGTCCGCCAGGGCCGGTTTCACCAGACAAGCAGAGGCTTTGGTATCTGATAATTGCGGAAGATATTTTGGATTATCGAGGAAGGTCAGATGGCTGCTCGCCGCCCTGTCCAAAGGCAACACATCGCTGATTTCGATCTCGCCGTTACCTTCGCCGAGTTGAGCCCCCGCCCGCGCCGCAACATCGCTTAAACAAAAGGGGCCGGCGCGGTCAAAGAAAATTGGATAGTCGTCGCGATTGCCCATGAGGTCCGACACCTTTAATCGAATTAGAGATTATTCAAGATAGCGACGTCAATGACGTCAGCATGTATTTCGCGCGGTCTTGCGATCTTGCGGGCACTCAGTTGCTCAATAACGTCCACGCCATGCGCCGCGTGCGACCGACTCAATCGCGGTTACAGTATCACTTTTTCATAAGTGTTCCACAGTAACTATCAGCACCTATCAGTAACTATCAGCCGAATGATCGGCCCAACTTTTCGGAAAATTGCGGTCACCCAATTGACGACAACGCAAATGACGACAACGCAAACGAAATCGGCCCACCGCGCGTTAAAACGCGATGAGCCGTATGACATTATTCAACATCGAATTCAAATTTTCATTCGTTCAAACAACCTCGTGTCACATCACTGCCGGCTGCAAACACTTGACCAGTAGATCCATCGGGTTACCCGGACCATCCTGTTTCTGCCTGGCGCCCACCATCGGCAAGCCCCACGCGCCTGCTTCCCAGGATATCTGCCGAACCTGATCCAAGCGACATTTAGAATGCAGTCTGGGCACCGAAGCGGAACAGTTGAACGTCATCGCTGTCAGCTTGGCTCAGAACATGTGAGTAATCTGCGCGCAACGGGCCAACCGGTGAATTCCAGATCAGGCTAACACCAACCGATGAGCGTATCGTACTGTCATCAACCAGATTTGTCGCACTTTTCTTAGCCAGGTCATTAGCCCCAAACAGCGATCCGGCATCAGCGAAGACGGCGCCACTCATGCCCAATTCTTCAGGAATGAACGGGAAGGGAAAGCGAATTTCCGCCGTAGCAGCATAATAGGT
>JAJRRE010000410.1 GCA_024279745.1 Alphaproteobacteria bacterium | reverse complement strand
GTCACCGCCAGACACACATCAAGCCCGTCCGACTTGCGAATGGCGCGACTGGCGCTGGAGCCGTGCCAGTAAACATGATTGCCTTCACGCCAATGCAAGGTTGGTGTGACCGCCGGTTTGCCATCAAGCACATAGCTGACATGACAAAGAGATGTGGCGTCAAGAATGGCGTTGATTTTGCTGCGCTCGTAAAAGCCCCGTTCATGGGCGCGGCGCACTTTTGTGCGTTCGGTGACCGGTAGATTTTGCTCGTCCATTGCTTGTCCTGTCTTTCATTCGCGCCGCCCCTGGCCTGCACATAAGCCCGCAGATGGCAGTTTCAGCTTGATCAATCGCGAAAAATTGGACTATACAAAATCTCCAATTTAGAAAAATTTGACCATGCCAATTTGAACACCATGTGACACCGATGTCCGATGCCGCCCTCCTCTCGATTGCGCTCGACCGCGACGCCGCCCAGCCGCTATTTCGCCAGCTTTATGAGGCGCTGCGCCAGCTCATTCTCAACGGCCGCTTAGCCAGGTCCGCGCGCCTGCCCGCCAGCCGCGCCTTTGCCGCCGAACTGGGCGTCAGCCGGGCGACTGTCACTCTTGCCTATGATCAGCTGATTGCGGAAGGCTATCTGGAAAGTCGGCGCGGGTCCGGCGTTTATGTCTGCGATCTGCCTCATCTGGAGATCCGCTCGCCTGCTCACATGCGCGCGCCGCGTGACCAGCGCCCGTCTTCAGATCATCCGTCTTTGTCGCCGACCTCGCCACCCCCAAATTCTCAACCGCCATCACAACCGCAGCCTTTTGCTCCCGGTCTGCCGGACATGCGATTGTTTCCCTATAAAGAGTGGGGGCGCTGTGTGGCACGAGCGGCGCGCACAACGCCGGCAGCCTTGATCGACGGCTCAGAGCCATTTGGCGACTGGCACTTGCGCGCCGCCCTTGCCCGCCACCTTGCTGAATGGCGCGCCATAGATGTCTCGCCTGAGCAGATCATCATAACCGCCGGCGCCGGCGACGCGCTGGAGCTGACCATTCGCTCCACGACCCAAAAAGGTGACATTATTGCGTTGGAAAATCCTGGCTATCCACCGCTGCGCCGCTTCGCCCTTAGTCTGGGCCTTGTTCCGCATTGGCTAGCGGTTGATCATGAAGGCGCGGTGTTGCCGGATCTTGTGCCCAACCAGCGCCCACCCCGGTTGACCGTCCTCACGCCGTCCCACCAATTTCCGCTGGGCGGTACGATGGGAACCGCAAGGCGGGCAGCATTTGTGGCATTAGCGCAGCATACCGGCAGTTGGATTATCGAAGACGATTTCGACAGTGAATTTCGCTATACCGGCCGCCCGATTCCAGCGCTGGCCGGGCTGGAAGATAATACTGGCGGCGCATCCTCAAGGGTGATTTACATCGGCAGTCTGGCGAAAATTTTTTCTAAAGGATTGCGCCTTGGCTTTCTGGTGGTCCCGCACAACCTGATCGATCAGTTTAGCTCGACATTGCTGAGCTATGGCCACAAAGCCTCGCTCGCCGCCCAACGCCCGCTCGCCAATTTCATCACTGAAGGACTGTTTCATCGCCACATTCGCCGGATGCGCCGCATCTATGGCGCCCGCCGCCGCGCCTTCCTGAATTTGTTGCAAGATGAGTTGGGCCCCCATCTAACTCCCATCCCCTCGCCGGCTGGATTGCAGATCGCGGTGGCGCTACCACAGGACTGGCAAGACCTCGCCGTTAGTGATGCGGCCAAAGCGCAAGGTTTAAATTGTCCGGCTCTATCGCGGTATTACACGCCAGCAGAACAAGCAACGGCAAGCCCGGGTCTGCTTATGGGCTTCAGCGCTTTTAGCGAAGATGAAATGCGCGCGCCGATGACACGGCTGGCAAAACTCATCCGTAAGATGCATTAATTTAGCTCGGGTAAGCCATAAGGATTGCTTAATTGAACGCCCGCGCCCGCAGCAATAGACTTTGAGATTGCCCCGCTGAACCAATCGCTAAACCCCGGTTTCTATGGCTCATAGCGCTTCCGACATTTCCCGCCAGCCGCCGCCGCCCATTCGCGTTGCTCCCAGCTCAAAAGGGGACCTCGCATTGACCGCCTTTGCAAGGACCGCTTTCATCCCGAACGAAACCGACACACAGTCTTCGATAGCAGAGCGACCGGGCCAAGCTGCAACATCTGCTCCATCTCAGCGCGGCGGCACGCCCCAAAGCTTCAGCAAATTTGATGGTCTGCTATTTGCGCTCACGGTGTTTGCCTGGTCGGCGTCCTGGTATGCGATATCGCTACAGCCGGGTCTTGTCGCCAATGAAGTCTCGCTTGTCTACCGCTTCGCCATTGCGTTCGTTATCATGTTTGCCTGGGCGGCGTTGTCGGGCCGCCAGTTACGCTTTGCGCTAAAGGATCACGCCGCCTTCGCCATGCTTGGTGTGTTGATATTCTCGACCAATTTTCTGCTATTCTATTATGGCTCACAATATCTGGTGTCGGGTCTGTTATCGGTGCTGTTTTCACTGGCCTCGGTATTCAACGTATTGCTGGCGACGCTGATCCTGCAAGAACCATTGTCAAAGAAAACCATTATTGCCGGCCTGATCGGCTTTAGCGGCATCGCCTTAATGTTCTGGCCTGAGATAACTAAAAATGGTGTCGATGCAAATGTGTTGACCGGCGTTGCACTGTGCATCAGCGGAACGTTGTTTTTCTGTTTCGGCAATATGATGTCGATGCGTTTGCAGCGCCGCGCAATTAAAATCCCGCTGGTCTCCATGAATGCCTGGGGAATGTTCTATGGCTGTGCCTGGGCGGCTTTACTGGCGCTGCTGCAGGGCAAGGAATTCATCTATGACCCGCGGCCCGAATATACTGTCTCGCTGCTGTTTCTTGCGATCATCTCGACGGTGCTGGCCTTTGCCGCCTATCTGACATTGATCGGCCGGGTCGGCGCCGGCCGTGCCGGTTATGCCACCGTAATTTTCCCGATCTTTGCGCTGCTTATTTCCACCTTCGCCGAAGGCTACACCTGGACCCTTGCCGCTATTGTTGGTCTTGGTTTGGTAATTGTTGGAAATATCGTCGTCATGCGCGGCTAACTCAGGCCCAGCGATTGCCAAAACCACTTAATCACGACGCCGATCACATCGCCAAATGCCAGCAACACGAACGCCCACAAAAATGCC
>JAJRRE010000409.1 GCA_024279745.1 Alphaproteobacteria bacterium | reverse complement strand
TCACCGGACCTTTTCTTGGCTCGGCCATAAACATTATCATTCGCGATCTGGGTGGAAGAGGCAAAGAGAATATGTGCTTTCGTATTCGTTTTGCCTAGCGCCTCGACAAGTTGTTCGGCAAGGCGCGGATTTTGCATCGCGATCTCTTGATCAGCAGCGCGATTGACGCCTGCCAAGTGGACAACCGCATCACAACCATCAAAAAGTTGTGCAAGGTGGTCAGCATTCTCGAATTCGGCCCGACCGGCGCAGCAAATTTCCACGTCTTTCTCTGCAAACAACCGACATCGCAAATGCCAGCCAAACTGACCGTAGGCTCCAGTAATTCCAATTTTCATAGCCATCTCCGCATATCCATTAACTGCTGAACGGCATATGCCCCTTAACCTTTCAGGATTCCAGTTCTTTTTGCAGCTCGGGCAGGGATAGCAATAACGCCTTGGTTTGCTCGACTGTCAATCTTTCCGTAGTGTATGACGTATAGTCTTCCTGTGCAGCAACTTCGATATCCCCCTTGTTAAAATAGGCATTGTAGTTCAGATCGCGCTGGTCAGGCATGACACAATAAAAATCACCAAGATCTTTTGAGCGGGCAAGCTCTTCTGCCGTGGCGAGGGTTTCATGCAACTTCTCACCATGTCGAGTACCAATATTGCGCATTCCCGTACTCGCATTAAATAATTCCAACAGAGCTTTTGCCAGCACCTCAACTGTTGCTGCAGGCGATTTCTTTATGAACATATCGCCGGGGCGCGCCTGTTCGAGGGCAAATTCCACAAGCCGTACAGAGTCCCGCAAGGGCATCAAAAAACGGGTCATATCAGGGTTAGTGATGGTTAGCTCTTTGCCCTGTTTGATCAGCTTGATAAAAAGAGGAATAACCGAACCGCGTGAATACATTACATTACCATAGCGCACACAGGATATGACCGTTTCACCGGCAAATTTTCGTCGAGATTTTGCGGCGGCAACCTTCTCCATCATTGCCTTACTCATGCCCATGGCATTAATTGGCATGACGGCTTTGTCGGTACTCAGGCAGACAACACTCTTGACCTTGTTTTCAATGGCCGCATCAATGACATTGGCACTGCCCAGAACATTGGTTTTAACAGCTTCTGTTGGAAAAAATTCACAAGAGGGTACCTGCTTTAGAGCAGCAGCGTGAAACACCATGTCGACACCTGGCATGGCATATAACAATGCTTCTTTGTCGCGAATATCGCCTATGTAAAAATCAACGTTCGCCGCGCCCAAGTCGGAGCGCAAGACATCCTGTTTTTCTTCGTCACGGGAGAATATTCTGACGTTTCCACATTTCTTGACAAGCAAGTTTTGAAGCATTGTCTTGCCAAATGATCCGGTGCCTCCTGTTATTAGTATGGTTTTATCTTCAAACATGATGTGTGCTCTGAATATTTAAGGGTTGGCTTTTACTTTTGGGGATACTAGATTTTCGTCCCGACTGTTTTGAATACGCTTGTGCAATGCGCCCTCTAACGCATCCAGAATTTTCTCCTGGGTATAGTTTGCCTCGAAGTAACGCCTGCCATTTCGGCCTTTCGCCTCCAGTTGCGCACCGCGCATAGTGTAGGCTTGGTGCACGGTAGCGGCCAGGGCTTCGGGGTCTTCAGGCGGTGCTGTAACCCCCGCAGCGGCTTCGTTTATGATGCGCGCCGCCTCACCCGGTACATTGCAGACCACCGGCCTGGCGCAGGCCAGATAGCCCTGGGTTTTCAGCGGTACGGTAAGGGCGAATATTTCCTCATTCTTCAACGTTACCAGCATCGCATCGGCAGCGGCGTAGAATTGCGGCATCGTATCGATCGGATGGCTGCCAACAAAATGTACACAATCTTCCAATCCACGTTTTTTGACCATCGCCTCGGCTTCGGGCCGGAAAAATCCATCCCCAACAAATACCCAATGGATGTCCTTGTGCTCGCGCAGCCGGTCGGCAGCCGCTATAATGGTCGGCAAATCCTGCGAACGACCAATATTCCCGGCAAACATCAAAACGAACGCGTCCAAAGGTATCTTTGCCAGCGCTTCGGGCCGTTCGGCATTTTCGACGGGAGCGAAGAACGTATCAATGGGATTGGGTAGAAAAGTTATTTGATCTACTGCCCCGCCGCGCTCCACTACTTTCGGGTTCATCGCCTTCGATTGCACTAAAATCAAATCGCAATGGCGGTAGATGTAGCTGACCATATTGCCAATTGCATCAATTGCCCGCTCGCTCTTGATCGCACCGGATGAAGCCACGCTTTCGGGCCAAAGATCATGAATCCACATCACCATCGGCGCGCCGGTGAATTTCTTATATAAAATTGCCGGCAGTGCCTTCGTGATGGGAGAGAGCTGATTAACGAAAATTATATCTGGGTTCTTGCCGCGCAGACGTGGCAGCATGAGCGAGGCGAACGCCGCGAATGAGAGATAAGTTATAGGAAGACGCCAGCTTGAGCCGCTGCCGCGCGGGATCAACCAGTTGCGCCGGATATCGACGCCGTTCCATTTTTCTTTGAGACGCTTGAACGGCCCGTAACCATCAAATATTTTTCCCTTTGGAGCGTTCGGTAGACCGGTCATGACCGTTACGTCGTGCCCGCGCGCAACCAGCAAAGATGCCACTTCATTGATGGTGGCAACTTCGGGATTAAATCTTTGACTGAAAATAACGATTTTCACGATAGCTCGCGCTTACCAGTAAGGGTCAATCATTCTGACGATAGTTAAGAATATATCGCTCCTTCCTTAGAGGAAGGAGCAAAATTTAACATGTGCGACACGTCACACAAGCGCTCTAAGTCGCATGCTGCTCACCAATTGACTGGGAATTGACCACTGGCTGAGGGGCGACCGCATTGATTGTTTTTCTCTTATTTTCGTTCTGGTTGCTGGCGGCAACATATAAGCTCTGCGGCTTCTTGCCGACGATCAACCTGGAGAAAGTGCGGATATAAATCAGCAAGTCCAGCCAGAACGAAAAATATTTGGCGTAATAGAGGTTGTAACGGGTCTTTTCAAAAATGCTGGCTTCGTCAACATCTTCGCCCGAATGAAGCGATGCCCATCCAGAAATTCCTGGTTTAACGCTGTTTTGAACTGAAAAATATGGCAGGCGCTCTTCGAAACGCTTCAACACAGCAGTTCTGCGTGGACGCGGACCAATCATGCTCATATCGCCTTTCAAAACGTTAATCAACTGCGGCAGCTCATCCAATCCAGTACGGCGTAAAAAACCGCCAAGTTTTGTAACATGATGTTCTTTTGCTTTGTGAGCTTCTGGCGCTGGCCAGACATGCGAATCATCTTGGTGTTCGGTCATTGTGCGAAGTTTATACATAGTGAATTCTACTCCGCGATAGCCCCCGCGCTTCTGCCTGAAAATTGCAGAACCTTTCGATTCCAGGCGAATCATGATCCCCAGCAAAAACATCACCGGTGTTGCCAGTACGAGCAGTGGTACCGCAACCGCAATATCCATCGCACGCTTCATTGTAAGGTCCACCAAGCTAGGCTTGGGTAAGCCTATTGAAGAATGCCAACTCGTGACATCCTCGAACAGCGGTGTTTTTTCAAGAACTTCCTCATAGAAATCAACCATATTGGTCATCGGAATGGGTGTGCCATAGATTTTGCGAATTAGATCTTCGTGCATTTTCGTCTTTGGCTGGTTCTCACCAAGCACAACAAGACATTTTTGTTTCTTGGCAATGTCCAAGCTCAGCCACTTGCTGAACCGAGCCTCATCCCATATCTCAACATCTGCCGGCAGCCCGATGGCTTTATCATGGCGCTGTTTGAGCGCGACGACGGACATACGCCAATCGTCGACTAGGCAAGCCCTGATCTCAGTAAGGCTGTCATACCAGCGAGGGTCTATCTCGACAAAAAGGACCGTTGTTCCTTCATAGCGCCAGCGCATCGCCAGGTGCTCGATGCCACGAAACACAGAAAGAGAGACCAGCACAACCAAGCTGGGCCAGAGGGCATCATGCAGTGAGGTCTGAAGAGATTTATAAGGAATGGCGTAAAACAGCAGAAACAGCGAAACCGTCGACAAGATAGCAACTACGACAAAGCGTTTCAGGTCGTCGCGATAGCCCTGCCAGCGGCGAAAGGCTTTGCGGTAATCGGCAGATACCGCCACCAACCAGCAGCAGACAACAAAATAAATGGCCAGTGTTTTCACCGGCGTCAACTTCAAACTGAGCGAACTTTCGACGACCTCGGCACTGATATAAAGTCCGATAATGATCGAAACCGCCACAACAATCGAGTCTAAAATTAGCCATCCACCACGACGTGTGGTGGATGCTGTCCAATTGTTACTAAGCACGATAAAATCTCCCGCTCAGAGAAAAAAAATTAAATTACAAATATAAATTCGTGACCCCTCAACTTCTCAAGGTTCGCTAATGAAAAAGTAAGCATCCAGAGGTTGCATTTTTTAATTGAATACGTGCTGTTGCGTAGTTGCCACATTGCCTACGGACAACACCCGGCAGACTGGAAACAGGCCGGTCCTGCTGCAGCGCCGTGATCATAAATTACAGCACCAGAAACGACCAAGCCTGACCCTCAACGCTTCTCAACGTTTATTGTGTCAAGCTTCACAAGAGAGCTTTTGTGATCTGGCGCGGGGTTGAAATTCAATCGAACGGAATGTGTTCAGACACATTTGAGCCGCGACAGAGGTAACACTTTTTCTCGTTTAGTCCGGCTGTGTCCACCGTGCAGCGCCGCCGTGCCACTTCCTCCGCGACCGCCCATCTGTGCCCTCCCCTCTATCCCCGTCATCGCCATTCCTCCTAAACCAGCGCATTTAATTCAGCATTGCTCTTGCGGATTGGCCAATAACTGATTGAGCGAATATAACCATTCAATGCGCGGTCTAAAGCCGGCCGGTTGCCGAGATAAAGAGGCGCGGAAATTGTCGCTGCCACCGCGTCCGTTACCAGCGCACCGCCGCCAGCCACTATCGAGCGCCCGCCCGCATCCCAGGCCAGCGCCGTCTTTAGCGTGTCAAATTTCGTGAGGCCGCCAAGCGCTGCGGTGAGCAGATTCAAGTTGATAGCTATACTCGATGGGAAATAGGGCTGCAGCGAAACTCCCCCATAAAACAGCCGGCCAAACGTTGACGTGCATGCGCTGGTCTCCAGGGCAAATGTACCGACCGCACCATTAGACCAAAGTAAATCTGAAAACTGCACATTGTCGGCAGCCCGCGTGACTGCCGTGCCCGCAGTTTTTATCAGCGACGTTGCCTGCTCCGCCTGCTCAAACTGCGCCCCCCAGACCTCGACACTGACAGCGTTCGTTGTGGCGCTATTTCGAATGGCCGCAAAAATTTCTGTTGGACCGGCCGTGAAAACATGGGTGACGCTGACCCGCTGCCACCCGGCAGTTAGAACAATATCTGTTTGACTGACCTGCGATGCCCCTCCGGCCTGCCTGTCGACGTAAATATTAACCGTCTCACCGGCCGTACCGCGCAGCCAGGCACTGAATGTCCAGCTCTCGCCAGCCGCCGGTGTATGCGTCACCGCAAATGCTGCCTGGCTATTGTCTACAGGTATTGACAAAACATCGCCATTGGTGACGCCATCGGGCGTCAGAGCCCCAATGCCGGGCGACACGGCGGCGCCGCCGATTAATGTCCAGCCCGCAGCAGACAGATCGTTCGACGACGTGATGCGGTTGGTGCTGGCACCCTCAACCAACAACCCCTTGTCGGTGATGCGCAATACGTTCGGTGCAAACTCGGTAAGCGCGCCGTCGGCCGCTTCAGCCCAGCCGGTTGTTGCCCTTGCGCATGACAAAATACTAGAGGCGGGTTTGGCGGTGATGTTGTTCGGGTTGGTGTCTGATGATGAGCTGAAATATCCGGCGGTGAAATTTAGATCAAGGCTGGCGCCAACGGGCGGCGCGTAAATCTCGCCCCGATCCGTTGTGCGGCGCCAGGCAACACCATCACTGAAAGCCATCACGGGCCCGTGCACCTCGTTGCCCACATAAATCAAGGATCCCAATGGAACCGTGGCGGCAGCCGGTACTGCGTCGACCGCGAAGCTGCCTAGCATACCCACACCATCGGCACCTGCAGGTCCGGCGGCTCCCGCTGCCCCTTGCGCGCCCGGAATTCCGATTATGCTCTGTGTCACCTGATTGGTTACGATCAGGCCATCGACCGTCGTCGTTTGGATGAAAACCTCAGTGCCAATGCTCATATCACCACCTCCTCAACCGGCGAAATGGCACCGCTGATGACGCGGTAGACATCACCACCTGCGCTCGTCATTTCCAGTTCATAACGGCCGACCTTGCGCACAAGGCTTGTGGTGGCAGGCGGGGCGGACAGGCTCAGCTTGCCATTAGGGCCGTCGACAGTGATGCCGCCATTGCCGGTGGACAGATCC
>JAJRRE010000408.1 GCA_024279745.1 Alphaproteobacteria bacterium | reverse complement strand
TGGGCCAAATCCGCAGCAGGATTTGAGCCAGGCAAATGTATTGGCGCTACGCGACTTGTCATCTCCTGCCAGGATCTATGCCAAGGCTTTTGAAAGTCGGATCGAATTTTCCCCATCGTCATTTGGCAACCAGGCCTTGTCTCGGCAAAGCGGGCGAGGGCGGGCGTTTTTCTGGCCCAGCTTCGCGCGTATTGGCTTTGAAGCGCAACGTCTGGATGCCGCCGCTGGCGCTCCCGATGCCCCAAGCGGATTGTCAGAATTAAAGCGCTATCTTTTGGATAACACTGCGCAAAATGACGGGTGGTTTTTCGCCGCAGATCTGGATGGCCAGCCGGATCGTCGCCAGCAAATCTATGGCCCGTTGTTAAAGTTCCTTAGCGAAACCGGAAACGTGGTCGGCCAATCTGGCCAATCTGGTTTGGGTGCCGGGGGCGTCCAGGGCGTTGAGAAGGCTGCGGTGCGGGCAAAGTTTTCGCGCTCCAGTTTGACCAGTATTTTCTTTTGTGAAATTGCCCAGCAAGCCCTTGTTCAAATCAACTCGGTATATTGGCGAGCGCATCAACCCTCGGTGAACGCCGCCCGCCAGCTCAAACGCATAATTGTCTCGCGGCCGATTGGGCTGACGCCGGCGCAATGTGATGCCTTGCTGCACCGGGTGAATGGGGGTGTTGATCTGCTTTGGCAGGCTATGGGCTGGGCCGGTGAAGGGCCGGTCGCCGCGCCGCCGCGCCCCCAAGTCGAATTTGGTTTGGATGAGGCGTTAGCCGCGCAAACCGCGTTTCTCTACGATCAAATGACCCGCAAATTCAACGGCTCAATTGCCGACTATTTGGCATTGAAAGGAAAATCGCGAGCGCAAACCGGCGCGCGGCCCGTTGCCCAGGTCGCTGCAATTGATATTGGTGCATCTGCCATGGGGCTGACAATCGCGACCTACCGCGCAGCAGCCGATGACACGATCCGCCAATCCCAAGTGCTTAAAGCCAGCATTGCGCGCGGCGGGGATGATATCGAAACGGCACTCGTGGCCCAGCACATAATTCCGCCGCTCAAGGCACAGTTGGCTCAGGCCGATTTTTGGGCGCAAAGACCGCGCGAGGCCCCGCATATTGAAGAAGGCGGCGTTGCAGGCCCTATGACTAATGCCGACACGGCGGCGCAGGAGGCTCTTGCAAAGACCCTTCTCCAACATCCAGATCTAATGGCACTGCTGCGCAAATTTGCCCGAGCATTGCTCACTGCACATGAGGCACGCCCTCCTCACAGGAGCGACCTTGCTGTGCCCATCACGCTTGGCGAATTGGCTGCGTCAGTTGACGAAAACTGCGCTGCGCGGCGTTTCGCATGGGGCGCCGCCACCAAGTTCGATCAGCTTTTTGCCGCCGGGAGCAATGGCAATGGTGAATTCTCACTGCTCGATTGCGAGTTGAAAATTCGGCCTTCGGAGTTGTCGGCAACGATCAAAGCTGTGCTCCGCCGGCCGTTGGAGGATATGGCCGCCCTGGTCGCCGCCCTTGACTGCGATTGTTGCGTGCTGGCGGGAGGAGTGTCGCATTTGCCCGAGGTTTCTGAGTTATTGGTCAATGCCCGTCCGGTCCGTACTGACCGATTGCACATGCTCAGTGACTATCGGCCGGCGAGTTGGTATCCGGCAGGTGATCTGAATGGCAAAATTGGCGACGCCAAAACCGTGGCGGCAATGGGAGCTTTAATCCATTCCCTGGCCGACAACCGGTTGCAAGGGTTCGTTCTTGAACAAACTTTGGATCTGCAATCAGCGCCGACTGTGGCCCAATCGGAACCAGAAGGGGCCGCAAGAGAAAACGGTGGCGCCGCTGCTGGCATCGGTGTTGGCCCTGCGGTGATTGTTGGTGCGATCAAAGAATTCGATCAATCGCCGAGGCAGCGCTTTGTTGTTGAGATTGACGACAATGGACGGGTTCGTCCTGCACGGCCTGCCGGGGAGCCTCCGCAAAGTCAGGCGTCACATGATCGTGGGCCATTCACAAATGATCTTTTTGCGCAAGATATCTTCAGGCAAGAGCAATATAGCATTACGTTGGAATGCGCGGCATCGTTGCTGCCCGGCGACTTTGCCAATCAGGCAAGCGAGGCTTCCATGGCGGGAGGTGACGCTGCCACGGATCAAGGCAATTTGCGCGCCGATCAGACCCCTGGGCAAAGGCTATCGAGTGAAGCTGGCGCTGCCACCACTAACGCTGCAGAAGGGGTGCATCGTGTAGAAACAGGTTCTGCAAATTCAGCCCAGCGGGAAGTTGCAAGCACCACCGGCATAACGGCGCAAGTGCCGCCAGCACGGATTGGCGCCGGTAGCGAACGCGGATTGCAACCCTTGCAAGGGGGCGACCATGAGAGCGGGATCGGTCACGAAGATGGAGATGGAGATGGACATGGTTTGCAGCGCAAAGGGCAGGTTCAATCTGCGCCCGGCCCGAATGCCGCTAGCACTTCGCCAGCTGAAGATACGAATAAAATGGGACGCATTGAAGTTGAACCTCGTGTGAATTGGAACCGCCAACGACGTTAACCGGCAGCGACGTCAGCCGCCTGCGACGTCAGCCGCCAGCGACGTTAGTCACCAGCGACGTTAGTCGCCAACCGTCAACTGCAAAAGAGAACCAGAAGCTGCACCGGTAGCAATCCGGCGTCTGGCAGGTCTGTTGATTTTGGCAGGTTTATCGGTTTGGGTGTCGTTGCAAATATCGCCGGGCGGGCACAGCGCCGAACGGGCGCAACGCCGAACGGGCGGATGGAACAATCTTCGCGAATATTCTCGCCATGGTGACGGGTAGTGAAATAGTATGACCATTGACAATAAGCTGGTTGATCTTTGTCGGCATGTGAACGAATTATCAAATGACCTTGGGCGTTGGGTTGATGCAAATGATGCCTTTTTGCGATTTGAAGCCGGGGCCATGCATCAAATTCTGCGGCAATTTCGAGCGCGGACAACCCGTCTTCAAGATGCCATCGGCAAGCGCGCCTGCCTTGGTGTGATTGGACCGGGATGGTCTGGTAAAACCCATTTGATTGCCGGATTTGCCGGGCGTGGTGCTGCGCCGCTTCGGGCTGACTTTGAAGGGCTGGCACATAGTGTTGATTATGCCCGCGACATTTGCGGTGACACAGATCATCGCTCCGGTATTGTCACCAGATTCACAACAGAAAATACCGGAACGCCGACCAAGTTTCCCGTTGCCGTAGAGCTGTTGTCGCAGGTTGAGTTGATCAAGATCTTGTCGCAAAGCTATTTCTCCGGGGCGACTTGCAATCGCCTGCGTTGTCCAACCGCTGGCGAGATCGAAGAGTTGGCAACCAGACTGGGGCGGAATTTGGGGCCCGACAATGGCGCCGGATTGGACGCCCATGACCTATGGACCATACGCCATCATCTGGACCGGGAATTTGTCGCCACCGATGCTTATTCCGGGCTGGTGGCCAGTGGCTATTGGGATTATTTCATGGCAATGATGCCGCGATTATCGCAAGGCGGTCGCGCGGCGCTATTGTCGGTGTTATGGGGAGGCGAGCCATTCTACACGCGGCTTTATGAAACGGTTGTCGAGGCTATGGAGAAATTGGGGCACGAACACCAAGCCTATTGCGCCATGAGCGCGCTGTGCACCGTTGACGAAGCCAGCGCAACGGTTCAGGCCAGCCCCGATTCAATTATCAGCATCAAACCGCTGTTTCGATTTGGTCACGAAGATGATGATACGGTTTTGGTTCGCTCAAAACATGGGGCCTGGGCGGCGATCAAGCGCAGCGTATTGGCAATTATGGTCGCGGAGGTTCGTATTCACCTGGCGGCTTCCGATACATCCACTTTAGACCAGATCGACGTGTTGGAGTTTTCCGGGATGCACCCTGGCACCGGCGCCTT
>JAJRRE010000407.1 GCA_024279745.1 Alphaproteobacteria bacterium | reverse complement strand
GATGCCGTGATGCGGGTCGCGGTCGATCACAGCGTGCATGGCGCGATGGATGTGCAGCAGCATACCGTTGTCGCGGCACCACTGCGCCAGTTGCGTGTTGGCTGACCAGCCGCCGGTGATGTAGTCATGCATGATGATCGGCGCGCCAAGCTCTTTGGCATATTCGGCACGCTTCATCATTTCATCGGACGTTGGGGCCGTCACGTTGAGGTAATGGCCTTTGCGCTCGCCGGTTTCTGCTTCGGCTTTATGGATGGCTTCCATCACGAAATCGAAGCGGGGACGCCAGCGCATGAACGGCTGTGAGTTAACGTTCTCGTCGTCTTTGGTGAAGTCGAGACCGCCGCGCAGACCTTCATAACAGGCACGGCCATAGTTTTTAGCTGACAGGCCAAGCTTTGGCTTAATGGTACAGCCGAGCAGCGGACGGCCATATTTATTCATGATGTCGCGTTCGACCTGAATGCCTTGCGGTGGGCCGTTACAGGTCATGACGTAGGCGATCGGGAAGCGGATGTCTTCCAGGCGCAGCGCGCGCAGGGCCTTAAAGCCGAACACATTGCCGACCAGCGAGGTCATAACGTTGACGACGGAGCCTTCTTCAAACAGATCGATCGGATAAGCGACAAAGGCATAAAAGCAGGTGTCGTCGCCCGGTACGTCTTCGATGTGATAGGCGCGGCCTTTATAATAGTCGAGGTCGGTGAGCAGATCGGTCCAGACCGTGGTCCAGGTGCCGGTGGAGCTTTCAGCAGCAACCGCGGCGGCGATTTCTTCGCGCGGCACGCCCGCTTGCGGGGTGATCTTGAAACACGCCAGGATATCGGTATCCTTGGGTGTATAATCGGGCATCCAGTATGTATCTCGATAGGCTTTTACGCCTGCACTATATTGTTTTGCCATGTTGATGAATTTCCTCTTTGAAAGTGCTGGTTTCGAAGGTGCCAGTCGGCCGCTTCAGCTGCCAGAACGGCGGCGACGTGAACGGCTTGGAGCGGGTCAGCTTTGTTAATGCCGTTGACGATAAAGCAATGGATCTATAAACAAAAATTAAATTACCTGATGGCTCTCATTTGAAAATCAAATGCGCAGCCGGTGCATCAGGTGCGCTCAATATGCCAATTAGCCCGTTTAACCGGGCCTTTGTGCGCGAATTTCAGCAGCTGGGCAAGGGGTGAAAGATTTGGCGCTACCGCCGTTGCTACCATTTACGACCGACCCGGACAGGCTCCAAAGCTGAAAGCAAACTCTTGCGCATAACCTTGAAACAAATGAAGCTTTTTGACGCTATTGCTCGCCTGGGGTCGATAACGCTGGCATCCCGGGAGGTCGGCATGTCGCAGCCTGCAGTCTCGCTACAAATGAAGCAGTTTGAGGAAGAAATTGGTGAGCCGTTATGGCAGCGCAGCGCCAAACGCATTGATTTGACCGCGACCGGGGCGATTGTGCTGGCGGCGGCGCGCGATATGCTGTCGCGGGTGGACCAGTTGCAAGGCGAGCTGGAGGCGGCGCGCGGGCAGGTGTTCGGCAAACTCGACATTGCCGTGGTGACATCGGCGAAATATTTTTTGCCCAGCTATCTGGGTGAGTTTATGCGCCTGTATCCAAAAGTTGAGCCGCGGCTGACCGTAACAAACCGCGCTAGCGTATTGGAAGCAATCGCTAAAAAGCGCCATGATATCTATATTATGGGGCAGGTGCCGGCAGGACTGCTGATCGAGGCACATAATTTTCTCGACAACATATTAGAGGTGGTGGCGGCGGCAGATCATCCCCTCGGGAAAGAAAAAAACATCTCTTTGAAGCGGTTGGCGCAAGAGAAATTCCTGGTGCGGGAGCCGGGCTCGGGCACTAGAATTTCGGTGGATCGATTATTTGTGGAAAACGGGCTGGAGATCAAACCGTTCATGGAGCTGGGCAGTTCCGGCGCCATTAAAAACGCGGTGATCGCCGGTTTGGGGATCGCGGTTTTGTCGCGCCACAGTCTTGAATTCGAGCTGAAATCCGGCGCCTTGCAAACATTGGATGTGGAACGGTTCCCACTGCGCCGTCAGTGGTATGTGGCTTATCCCAACGGCAAACACCCATCGGTGGCGGCGCGAACCTTCCTGGAGTTTTTGACCAATGAGCCGACGGAGGACGAAGAGACATTACCTAAGACTGCAGGTCGCAGGAGTGCGGGCAACAAGCCACCGCGCAAATCGGTCGCGCCGCGCGCCAAGAGCAAGAGCAAGAGCAAGAAGATTACAGATAGTCCCAAGAAGAAGGCGAGAAACGCGCCGTCATGATTTAAGGCGCTCGCCAAGCTCCTGCTCCATCAGCTTTAAAGTTTTGGCGCGTACGGCCGAGGCGGCGAAATGATAATAGTTCAGTTTGCAGGCAATTGGCAGATGCACAGCGCTGCGCTCGTGGTCTTCAAAGGCGATCCAGGCCAGAACCGGCGCATCATACTGCACCCGGTCGACACAAACCCAATAGGTGTCGCTCAGAACAAGATCGATATGCTTTAACTCCGGCAAGGCCAGGCGGATCGGCGAGCCCCAGCGGGTGCGGGCGCGGCGCCAGATGTTATAGATACTGGCGTCGATTGTTTCAGCCCGCTGTGCCATGATCGGCATTTGCGCCAAACGCTTATCCATATCAATCATCGACGGGCCCTTTGCTCAATTGTTGAGTTTCTGCTTCAATGGGGTCTTGTTTCGGCAAACTGAGAGTGTGAGCTAAAACACACCAGAGTTAAAGGCGCTATGTGCGCGTACTGTTAATCGAATGGCCCGGCCGGGGCATAACCTGACGCGTTGCAGCAATTTGAGGACAAGATGGCAGAAAAAACCTATTCGGGGCTGGAAGAAGACTTAAAGCGCGGCATGACGGCCACGTCAAAAATTGTTCTGGATGCCAAAGTTTTCGGCCTGATTGACGATGACCAATCATGTGCCGGCTGGAATGTGAGAGGGATTGAGGCGCTCTATGACAAGGTAACGCTGGCCTGGCAGCCCTATGGTTTGATACCGTCGCGCCTGCCCGATGAGCTGCGCCAGCGCCATGAGAAAATCTTTGGTGACGCCATTAAAATCGCCAGGGCCCATGGCTGGGACCCAAGTGCCGAAGAAGACAGCTGATATGTAAAAGTTCAGACACTGTCTGGCAGTTGCCGGTAGTGAAGGCAGCACCAGCTTATCCGTTTCTTTGCAGCTAGGGCGCACTCTCAAGCAGCTCGTTATGCACACGAAGCTTTGGCTAAAAGCACTGCCAAAGCCGCTTCGCCATAATACCATGTTCCGCATTTGCCAGACGTGCAACGACAAGCTCTACAGAAATTCCATTCAGCCGGCTCCCTTTGATGGAAAGCAGTTTCCTGTTTTTTAGTTCAGTTTTGACAAGAAAATCCGGCATGTGCCCCCAGGCCATACCTTGTAGAATGATTTCCTTCTTGGTGTACTGATCTCCCACTTTGATATGAGGTGAGAGTGATTGCACAAAATAATCTTTGGTCTCAATTTGCTGCGCTGTATCGCTAACAATGCATTGCGTATAGTCCGCCAGATCATCATGGCTTAGGCGCGTCGTCACCGCTATTTCCAAAAACCCGGGGGCCACAACAGGTATCACGGATATTTTGCAAAAATGCTTGTGCTCGTAGCGCATGTCGGTCTTGTCGATATGGTGAATGATGAGATCTGCATTTCCCGACAACAAACGTTCATTCGGTCCGCCAAGGTTTTCAAACATCAGATTAAGCCGCGTAAAGGGATGTTGTCTTACAAATCGGCGCAACACTTTCAGGGCAGATTGTAGCGGCGTGATATCGCCAATAATGATGTTGAGTACCGCTTCTTCGCCATTGCGCAAATGAGCGGCCTTGCTCTCAAGCTCTTTAACATTGATCAGTATCTGCCGCGCTTTGGATAGAAACTCACGACCCTGCGCGGTCAGAACCGAACGATATCCAGAGCGATCAAACAGATCGAAGCCCAGCTCTTTTTCAAGCTTTTTGACGGCTGCCGCGATGCTTGGGTGCGTTTTGTTCATGACACGAGCGGCGGCCTGTATCCCGCCCTGCGCCACCACAGCGTCGAGCGTCCTCAATTGTTGTAATGTAACATTCACATTGTATTCTTTTCTTACAAAGATTGATTGTTTATTGTACTTTTTTCATACGGTTCCTTCAAGCAGAATAAACCTCAAAACGACAATTTGAGGGGACACGAATGAAAGCCATTCTGATCAATGAATATGGAGATACAGATCAACTTGTAATCCGGGATATTCCCACCCCGTCGCCTTCAGCAGATGAAGTTTTAATCGAGGTCAAGGCCTTTGGAATTAATCGCGCCGAAATCTATATGCGCCAGGGTCTGTGGGGAGATGTCGCAAAGGTTAGCGGCATCGAATGCGTTGGCGAGATTGCCCAAGCGCCATCGGGCGCGTTCCGCAAGGGCCAAAAAGTAGCGGCGATCATGGGAGGGATGGGGCGAACGCGAAACGGTAGCTATGCGCAAATGACCTGCCTGCCAGCGGGCAATGTCTTTGCTTTGGATACACAGATGAAGTGGAGCGATCTGGCTGCCATTCCTGAATCCTACGCCACTGCATGGAGCTGCCTTTTCGGCAATATGAATATCGCGCCCGGTCAAACAGTTTTCATACGCGGAGGCACTTCTGCACTCGGGCAGGCAGCCATTAATATTGCCTCAAATATTCCTGATGTCACCGTCATTTCCTCAACCCGAAATACACAAAGCGCTGATTTTCTGAAACAGATTGGTTGTGCGGACGTACTGATCGAAGGCCCTGATCTGCACAAGACAATGAGAAAGAAGTTCCTTCAAGGGATTGATGCGGTGATGGATATTGTCGGCAATACCACCTTGCTGGATTCGCTACAAATGGTGAAGAAGGGGGGGACGGTTTGCAACGCCGGATTCTTGGGAGGCGGAGATCCCATCTCGTTCAACCCTTTGCTGGATATGCCCTCGTCCGTCAATCTGAATTTCTTTGCCAGCTTCATGCTGGGGACCGAAGGCTATCCCCTGTCGCAGATCCCTATGCAAACTATCATCGAGCGGGCGGCAACAGGGATTTACAGGGCAAAACCCGCGCGCGTTTTTCGGTTTGATGATATTTCTTCAGCACATCAACTGATGGAAGCCAACGGGGCAACGGGAAAAATTGTTGTAGAATTATAAGGTCGGCGCGCTGGTCTCGACCTTGCGGCTTACGAAGGCCTCTAATGGCGCAGTACACGAGCGATGAATATCGTTAGCTGTAGAGTCCGGCGCCGCCCCGTCCCATCGCGTGCTCCTATTGACCTGAGGCCCAACTTTCCGCCAGCGATAACGAAACGTCCTTGGGTTTGATATTGTCTGTTTGTGGCCGTGATTGCACGGCTCAGGGCGTGGGTTATAAACGCAAGTGGCGTTTTATTGGCGAGGGATGAACAAGGCATTCTTCAACGCTTTCGCATCAGCGATGCCGTTTGCGCCCGCAACACCCACGCCGCGATCCATGATGCGTTGCGTTTAGTATTATATCGGTAAAAAACGCCACGCAAATCGGGCCGTCACAGATTGGCAATGCGATGTAATTTGAGGCTCGACGTGTGGCTGGAATTTCCAGTGTATCAATGGCAAAAAATTATACTCAGTTGTTTTGGCCGCGCGAACAATCTTGTATTCCTGAACCACCGCAAAATATATTGGTGCAAGGCTTCTTGAGAACTGGATGCTGCGGTTTGCAGCCAAAGGAGATACCGCGGCTTTACTGCCGACGCTTATACGCCATACGATGCGCCGCTTCCAGTACATGCGCGCGCAGCAGGTAGCCGAAACCGTATTTCTCCAGGCGGAGAACAAAGTCTTCGCGGGTCTCGGAATATTGCGCTGCCGCCTGATCGATATTCCAGTTATTGGCATCAAGCGCCGCCAGGATCAGTGCCCGGGAGCGCTGCTGACGCGTTATCCTGAATACCTTGAGATATTCAATACCGCCTTCCGCGTTAGAAATGGCTTCACCGATAAAGTTGCCTTCTCTTTTGCTCAGATCAGTCATGAAGTCCTGCAATAAAAAAGGTCCTGTCCGATAGCGGCGGCGGGCGTGGATGGTCCGGCCGAGCAAATCATCCGCCATGGTCTCGTGCATTCGGGCCCAGTCCCGGCGCAGCGTTGTCAAGATATCTGCAAGATCGGCAAGCGACGTCACATCACGGCGCTGTGCCGCAACGGTCAATCCCTGATCGCCGAACAGCTGGCTATAGTATATAAAATATTCGGCAAAGAAATCATCAATCAACGATTTGTGCAGGGCGCGATAGTCATCTGGATGGCTGACTATGAATACCGACGACAGGGCGTCGGCAATAAACAGCAATACGCCCACTTGACAGTCGTTGATCTCAAATACCCGCAGCGCCTCATCCAGACAAAACAGCGAGCGGCCGCTGACAGCCTCCTCAACGCGCGGGGAAAGCCCGTCGCTGAGCGCCATTGCCGAATATTCCTGCCAGGCGATATCCGGGCCGTTGAAATAATGCCCGAGGAATCCTTCCATTGCCATATGCAAAGGCAACATCCGCAGCTGGTTCTTGTCTTCGCGTTTTGCCATCCTATGCAAGAAGCGAATGTCATTTTTTACTATATCGCCTCGCAGCGATTTTAGCTTCTTGCCAAGGCGTCCACCGCAAACCGGTAGGGGCGAGCCGTCGTCTGTCCATTGCACGACGAGACCATGGGGCACATATGAGACATAGCTCAACCCGTCGCCCGGTGCTTTCTTATCTAGCCCAACGACGCCAAGCCCTTCGTCATAGCGGCGCAGCGCCAGTCGTAGATCGCCGCGTACATCATCGCGCAGAATAGGCACTAATCGGATTGGGCCCAGCACCTGCGGCGAGCCGATCCGTAAACCGCACAGATTTATCACGTCCAGCAAGGGAGCAGTTGGCGAAGCACTCATGTCTTATCCAGTCCTGAGCCACAACCGCGCACGGCGCCGGCGTATCCCTTGTCGGGCTGTCCAGCATCTACGCTTCTTGCCCGTGCGGCCGCCAGGCTCTGATCGGCCAGATCCTTCATTTCTGCAACCCGTGTATCAAGATACCGTTCCAGTTGAGCCAGCGACGCTTTACCTTCTGAAAAACGCGCAAAACTGATGAGCGCGAAAAAGTCCTCAATATCACGAATGCCAACGGTCGGCACCAATGCGGATATCCGGCGCGGTGCGAAATTAGCTGCGTCAACAACAGGATTGAGATGGATCACCGAAACTTTGCGCCGCGGATCAAGCTGCTCCCGGTAGATCCGCATCAGCGTGGCAAAGCCGTGCGGCGGATCATTCTCACAGCCATCCGACAGGACAATGATTTGTTCGGCGCCCCACTGCAAGGCCTTGATAAATGGACCGGCCAGATCGCTTTGGCCTTTGGCGTTAACGAACAGCGGATCTTGCACGGTGGGTGACCAGATGGGCAGATAGTCCGTCGCCGCAAGTCGCAATAAATGGTCAAGGGCGATGCAAAGTGCAAGCGGCCGATTGCGTTTTTCCGTGCTGCCTGACATCGAATAGCTGCAATCGAGAATAGCGGCAGTACGCGGCAATTGGAATGGATGGCGGCGAATGATGCGCCGTGCGGAGGTTTCAAATGCCGCCTCCAGTTCGCCGCGTTTTGCCATTCTTTCCTGATCGCTCAGGGCGAGCAAAAATATTGCCAGCCGGGTCAGGGGAAAACGCGAAAATTCAACGGCAACTGCTGTTTGCGCCCCCGCCCCGGTCCGCCCAGCCAACCGCTGCACCCGCAGTTTTTCACCCGGCGTCATGCGATCGGCAATCCGCGCAAGGAATTCGGCACGTCCGATACCATGGCGCCCCGCCAGCCCCTCGGCGATTGTGAAAGGAAGCTGGAATACCGCCTCTTTCGCATAGTGCGCTCGTCG
>JAJRRE010000406.1 GCA_024279745.1 Alphaproteobacteria bacterium | reverse complement strand
GTTAAAATTTGCAGCCGTTTGGCGCATCGGTCACATTTTCGATTTTGCCGATTATCTTTTGCGTCAAACCACCGGCACCGGCGACAGTTTCATAGACATAGATATTCTGGATCACGTTATTCGTGGCCGGATCAATTTTCAAAGGCCCGCGCGGGCCGTTATAACTGACTTTGGCGAAAGCGGCGGCAAGTGCCTCGCGCCCACTGGCGCCGCCCTTCACAGCTTCCACCAAAGTGCGTCCGGCGTCATAACCCTGCACGGCGAACTCAGACGGCAGACGGCCATGTTTTGCCTTGAACACTTTAACGAAGGCGTCATTTTCCGCAGATTTGATTGTTGGGACATAATGCAAGGATGTAATGATCCCTTCGGCTGCCGGACCTTCTGCCTTGACATAAAGCGGCGAGGTCAGGAAACCAGCGCCATACAGCGGTACAGCTTTCTTGATGCCCAGCGAGCTATATTGTTTCACGAAGGAAATCGCTTCGCCGCCCGCATAGAATACAAATATCGCATCGGGAGACGCCGCTTTGGCTTTGGTCAAATAAGGACCAAAATCCTTGGTCTTGCGGAAGGGTGTGAAATCCGAGCCGACAATTTTGCCGCCAGCCGCCGTGAAGGCTTTTGAAAACGCCTCGATCATTTGCCGCCCGGCCGCATAGTCCGGCCCCAGCGTGTAGACTTTGCGAATGCCCTTGTCATACATCCATTTGCCCATCGGCCGGGTGATCTGGCCATTGGAAAAAGAAACGCGGGTGATGTATTTGCTGCAGCGTTTGCCGGTGGCGTCGTTATTGCCGGCATTGGCAACAATCAGCGGCACTTTGGCGCCGTCAATAAAATCACGCATCGCGCCAAGCACGCCAGACGACACAATGCCGACAATCACATCGACCTGATCTTGCAAGGCCAGCTTGCGCGCCTTAGCCAAACCAACAGGCGGCTTCACTTCGGTGTCTTCGCGCACGATTTTAAAATCACCCGCCATGCCCGATTGTTCAAGCGCCAGCATAAAGCCCTTGTCGATCTCTGTCCCCAGCGCGGCATAAACCCCCGCATAGGGCAGCAGTAGACCGACCTTGGTGGTTTTGGCAGCAGCTGGCGACAGGCTCAGCGCCGATGCACCCGCCAAAGCCAGCGCCCCTACGGTCAAAGTTTTAATTGTCTTGATCATTGTTTCCTCTTGCACGTTTTAAATTGCCCACGCCTGTTTTTTGGCCTGTTTTTTGGCCTGTGTCTTGGCTGGGATCTTAGCGGCGTCTTGCATCTATCCTGGCACCTTTGCGCACCGCCTCGCGGGCACCACAAAGAATGCTTCGACCAGCGTTGCCGCCCCGAGCGGATTTGGAAGGAGAATGTAACAACAATTGAGGGCCTGTAAAGCGGTATGTTTGGCTGAAATTTGCTTATTAGTTGCGCCGGTCTGGTTAAAAACCTAACGTTGCAGCCTATGCTAATAGAAGTAAGAGTATCGGATGAGATTAAACTGTTACCAGAGTTTTTGTCCGGGCCGGCAATTGGTTTTATGATGTCGTCGAGAGCCGCTGATTGCAAGCTGGCGCGATCCTTTTGCCAACTCTATTGCAAGTCGGCACGCCGCTTACCCCATGGCAGTACAAGCGGCCAACAACCCGATGTTGTGCAACCGGGTCCTGGATCAGGTTCGGGATCAGGTTCGGGTTCAGGTTCTGAATCGGCGGCATGATGGGAAGGACTTTCAATTGAATAAGCAAATCGGCAATGCCGCAACCTATTTCATTGACCGCCACCGCGCCGGCCCCCTAGCCGGTAAACCGGCCTTTATCGAGGCTGTAGGGAAGCAAGTCGCGCCGTCCACAATAGCGGGCCCAACTCCGCCCGAACCGCAGGGGGCGCAATCTGGCCAGGGACGCTCCCTTACTTACGTCGAACTGGCGGCGCGCACGGATCAAATGGCCGATCTTTATCAGCGCCACAAAATACGCGTTGAGGAACGCGCTTTAATGCTGGTGCTTGATTGCATTGAATTTCCTATCATCTTCTGGGGCAGTCTGAAGGCCGGCGTCATACCGGTCCCGCTCAACACGTTGTTGTCGGCGGACGTTTACGATGCAATTTTTCGCGATAGCCGCGCGCGCGCGCTGTTTGTTTCTGAAACGCTATTACCGGTGGTTCAGCCGATCCTCAAAGACAACCCATTTTTAAAAACGATCTTCGTCGTCGCCGACGGCCATCCGGTGCGCTATCTGTCCTTCGCGCAAGAGCTGGCCAAGTCCAAACCGCGCCCTGTGATCGAGACCACAGCGGACGCATCAGCGTTCTGGCTCTATTCCTCCGGCTCAACGGGCCAGCCCAAGGGCGTGCGCCATGTCCACAGTAGCCTCAGGGCCACTGCCGAAACTTATGGCGCTAAAGTGCTGGGCATTAAAGAACAGGACGTTGTGTATTCGGTCGCCAAGATGTTCTTCGCCTATGGGCTCGGTAATGCCATGACGTTTCCGCTCGCAGTCGGCGCCACGACGGTTCTGTTCGCCGGCCGTCCAACACCGCAAAGCGTCGGCGCCGTGATGGCGCAATTCAAACCGACCTTGTTCTTTGGCGTGCCAACACTTTTTGCGGCGCTGCTTGCCTCGTTCAAGGACGGCACTATACCGCCGGGCTTTGAGCGCGTCCGGCAAAGCGTTTCTGCCGGTGAGGCCCTGCCGCGCGACATCGGCACCCGCTGGCAGGCCTTGATTGGCTCATCCATTCTCGACGGCGTCGGCTCGACGGAATTACTGCATATCTTTTTGTCCAACGCACCCGGCGATGTCGACTATGGCACATCGGGCATTGCGGTGCCGGGATATCAGTTGCGGCTTGTCGATGAAAACAGTGCGGATGTTGCGGCCGGTGAGATCGGCGAGCTGTTGGTGGATGGCGCATCGGCAGCCAGTGACTATTGGAACCAGCGCGATAAAAGCCGCAACACTTTTGCAGGGCGCTGGACCCGCACCGGCGACAAATATGAGCGCCGCACCGACGGCCGCTATATCTATTGCGGGCGCACTGACGACATGTTCAAGGTCAGCGGTATCTGGCTGTCGCCGTTCGAGGTGGAACAAGCCATCGCCTCACACCCGGACGTGCTGGAGGCAGCAGTGGTCGCGGCGCGCGATGACGATGGTCTTGAAAAACCCAAGGCCTTTGTCGTGCTCAATACCGGCGCCTGGAATAGTGCCGACGACGAGGCCCGCAGCCAGGCTCTTTGTATCGAGCTGAAAAGCCATGTCAAAGACAAGATCGGCAAGTGGAAATACCCGCGCTGGATCGAGTTCGTCGACGATCTGCCGAAAACCGCCACTGGGAAAGTGCAACGCTTTAAGCTACGCGCGCCATCAGGTGGAATTTGAATTCGGTGCATTTTTATGCATTATATCTACAGGCTCCACAGTGGATGATAAAACTGTTAGATTGCGGTGCAGTTTAATGCATTATATGTCATAAACAGCATCCAGCGACGCCGTTCGTAACGCCAACGCTCAATCTCGTGCGCGACATACCCATTGCGCGCCAATCTGCTCCGCTGCGCTTTGACTTTTATGAAAACTTTGACTGAGTAAGGCCCTTCATGACTCATCTGATAAAATTTCAATGCGACCCGGGCAACTATCGCCATTGGCGGCTTGAGATTGATGGTGAAATTGCGACGTTGCTAATGGACGTGGATGAGCAGGGCGGATTGTTTGCCGGCTATCAGCTGAAGCTTAATTCTTATGATCTTGGCGTCGATATCGAGCTGGCTGATATTGTGCAGCGGCTGCGTTTTGAACACCCAGAAGTGGGCGCTGTGATCTTGCGCTCGGGCAAAGACAATGTGTTTTGTGCCGGCGCCAATATCAAGATGCTGGGCGGCGCCGATCACGCCCATAAAGTCAATTTTTGCAAATTCACCAATGAAACGCGTAACACTTTCGAACTGGCTGGCGTGCAGTCGGGGCAATATTATATCTGCGCCATTCAGGGGGCTTGTGCAGGCGGCGGCTACGAGTTGGCGCTGGCCTGCGACCATATCATTCTGGCTGACGACGGCGCGTCCAATGTCGCGCTGCCCGAAGTGCCGTTGCTGGCGGTTCTGCCGGGCACCGGCGGGCTGACGCGGGTCACCGACAAACGCAAAGTCCGCCGTGATCTGGCCGATGTGTTCTGCACCACCGAAGAGGGGATTAAGGGGCAGCGCGCCGCCGACTGGAGCTTGGTTGACGAAGCCGTTACCAAATCAAAATTGGAGGACATCGCTCATCAGCGCGCCACCGAGTATGCCGCCCGCACCCCGCGCCCGCCAGACCTTAACGGTATTTCGCTGACACCGTTAGAGCGCGAAATAAATGCCGACGGATCACTAAGCTATAGCGCCGTGCAGGTCACTCTTGATCGACCAGCGGGTACTGCCACCATTGAAATTTCCGCGCCAAACGCCCCCGCCCCGGCGTCAGGCGCTGAGTTGCAGGATCGCGGCGCCGACAATTGGCTACTGCGCTGCGCCCGCGAGTTAGACGACGCAATTTTGCATCTACGCTTTAATGAATTGGCGTGCGGCGTTTTAATTTTCAAAGCGACCGGCGATCCGCAACAGGTTGCGGCTCATGAAGCATTTTTACTGGCCAATCAGAACCATTGGCTGGCCCGCGAAATCCTTCTATACTGGCGCCGCGTCCTGCAACGCATTGACATAACATCGCGCTCGCTTGTCGCGTTGATTGAACCAGGCTCCTGCTTTGCCGGCTTGTTGGCGGAAATCCTGTTCGCCGTGGACCGCTCTTATATGGCCGACGGCGCCTTTGAAAACGACCCCCGCGCAGAAGCGACACTCACCCTGAGCGCCGTAAATTTTGGCGCTTTGCCAATGGCCAATGATCTCACCCGGCTGCAAACGCGGTTTATTGGTGCGCCTGAACAAATCGAAAAACTCACCGCCAAAACCAGTACGGCGCTGAGCGCCCAAGATGCCTATCAGCTCGGCCTTGTCACCTTCGCACTCGATGATATTGACTGGGACGACGAGGTGCGGGTCTTCTTGGAGGAGCGCGCCAGTTTCTCGCCCGATGCCTTGACCGGTATGGAAGCTAATTTGCGCTTTGCCGGCGTTGAAACCATGCAGACGCGAATTTTTGGGCGCCTGACCGCGTGGCAAAACTGGATTTTCCAGCGCCCCAATGCCGTGGGCGAAGACGGCGCCTTGCAGCGTTATGGGACGGGGTTACGCGCCGCATTCGACAAACGCCGCGTATGACATAGCCCATAAGGGCCAACCAACGACATGAGGACTTCGGTCCTGGCAAGGAGACATTTGATGGCCGATCCACTTGATGTGAGTTACGATACACTCATCCCCAACAACGTTTCACTGGCCAGTGACCGCAAGGTCCTCAAAGCGCTGGAGCGCTGGCACCCTGGCTATATCACCTGGTGGAAAGGCCTTGGCCCGGTCGGATTTCAGGACAGTCAGGTCTATTTGCGCACGGCTATCAGCGTCGATCCAAAGGGCTGGGCGAAATTCGACTATGTGAAGATGCCC
>JAJRRE010000405.1 GCA_024279745.1 Alphaproteobacteria bacterium | reverse complement strand
CGGCTAACTCAGGCCCAGCGATTGCCAAAACCACTTAATCACGACGCCGATCACATCGCCAAATGCCAGCAACACGAACGCCCACAAAAATGCCGAACTCCAATTGGCCAATTGAAATTTCCACTTGTCCATTTCAAATATGCCGGCGGCAAGGGGAACCGATGCCCGCAACGGGCCTGAAAACCGGCCAAAAACAATGGCCCACGCGCCGTATTTTTTCATGAAGTCCTGGCCGCGCGGCAATAACTCGGGGTAGCGTGACAATGGCCACATCTTGGAAATTTGCTCATGATAATGAAAGCCAAGCCAATAGGACAACCAATCGCCCAGGGCCGCACCTATTGCTGCCGCAACCAGCAGCACCGGCAGATCCAGCCCGCTCGCCTGCATTAGCGTACCAAGACCGACCAGGATGGCCCAAAATGGCAATACTAATGAAACAAAGGCAATTGATTCGCCAAATGCCAATAGGAAAACAATGGGAGCCGCCCAATCTCTATTATCGCGCACAAATTCCAGAATTTGTTGGGCATACTGCTCCATTGACAACATGAACTGGCTTTCTCCCCGGCATGGGGCTTTGGAAATAACGAGCTTCATGCCCATTATGCTCTTTGCGCGATATCCCGGATCAAGGGCCCAGACATGCCGACTTGTCAATGCGCTACACACTTAAACAATGTAGTGAAAAAAAAAACATTAATCCATTAGCCAGTCAGTCAATTAATCTGACAAAACACCAGTCAGGCCCTGATATTGCTTATCTGAAACCAAATTTGGTATAGCTTACGCCAGCTATTCCAATATTGTGCGACAGGAGTTTCAATGAAATCCTACGGAAAAAAACCGATAAGGTTTGGCTTCTTACTCGCATTTTACACCCTGCTTGGCTCAATCGGATTTTTGATCGCGGGCCAACTTGGCCGATTTTCCCCGATGCTGGATGTGTTTTCGCATCTCACCAGCCATATGGTTCTGATCGCGATCACGGCTGTAATTGCGCTATGGTTGAGGCGGTACTATTTTGCGATTTTGAGCCTGGGTGCGGTCGTGACATTGGCTGGCCACGCTGCCCTTAGCCTGACATCGGATCTGACCGGGAGCGTGGCTGCCGCGCCGGCGCCGATACAGCGCGCCGATAGCGGCGCGCCATCGTCACCTGGAACCACCCGCGCCGATCTCAAGGTCATCTCGTTTAACACCTGGCATTCAAATCGCTCGCCCGCCAAGATAGTTAGCTATCTTCACAAGGCTCAAGCCGACGTAATAATCTTGATCGAATTCGGCCCTTCGAAATTGAAGCTGCTGTCACAACTGGCGGCCGATTATCCTTACCAAGTACATTGTGCAAAGCGCTGGTATTGCTCATTGGCCTTGATATCGCGCCACCCCATTTCCAGGGCGAAGGCAAGCTCTCCCACCAAGACAGGTCCAGCTCTAGTCACCGCGCGCATTGCCCTGCCACCGCGCAAGGGGCAACCAGGCCGCCAAATCACGGTGGTCGGCACGCATGTTTATCGGCCCTCCACCCGCCCGCGTCGGCACGTCTCGCATCTAAATCAATTGGCAGCCTATGTGAACAAGATCAAAGGTCCCTATGTTTTGGCGGGAGATTTTAACGCCACGCCCTGGTCGCAATCTTATCGGGATTTTGTAAGTAAAACAGGCTTGAGCGCGGGCGGACTGATGCGGCCGTCCTGGCCGTCCTGGCCTCTCACCCTGCCGCAATTTGCGATCGATCATATTTTTGCATCAACAGGCCTAACAGTTTTAAACCGTGGCACTGGCGCCAATGCCGGCTCGGATCATTTACCGATCTGGGCAATTATTCGCTGACACTTTTTTGTCCTCACGGGCGAAGTGGCCCTCCGGCGGGGCGCCGAACCGTCGGCGGCGGCCCTTGGCCGCTGGGCATATGAAATGCCGCAACTTGCTCTGATGTGAGACCTGCGCTGGAGCCGACAGGACGGAGCAGTGATAGTTCACGGGGCTTTGCTAACCTGCACCACGGCGAACAATGTTCGCCCGCGAACCGTTTCGCGCGCCGTCGCAGGCCCGAGCACTGCGAGGAATAGCCGCGAGACAGAAAAACCGCGCGGTTATGATAGTTCACGGGGCTTTGCTGTTTTATATCTCTCACGGCGCGCACCGCTCCCTGCAGTCGCTGCGCCTGCGAGCCGCGGGCCTAAGGCCCGGGGCTGCCGTGCAGCCCGGTCGCAGTCGCGACGGTATTTGCTCTGGCGTGAGGGCTGGGCAGGAACCGACAGGACGGAGCTGTGATAGTTCCGTGGTCTTTGCTAGCCTGCACCACGGCGAACAATGTTCGCCCGAGCATCTTTAGCCTCACGCGCGAAGTGGCGCTCCGGCGGGGCGGCGCATAAGCGCCGGATCGCTAGCGCTCTCGGTCGCAGTCGCGACGCAGCTTGCTCTGGCGTGAGGGCTGGGCAGGAACCGACAGGACGGAGCTGTGATAGTTCCGTGGTCTTTGCTAGCCTGCACCACGGCGAACAATGTTCGCCCGAGCATCTTTAGCCTCACGCGCGAAGTGGCGCTCCGGCGG
>JAJRRE010000404.1 GCA_024279745.1 Alphaproteobacteria bacterium | reverse complement strand
TTCGCGTGGCGACCGAAGACACTCAATCTGATCGTGGTTATTTCATTGTTTATGACACCAGGGACGTACCGGCGGCGCCGCAATGTTCTCTACCGGAGCTATTGCGATCCTTGATAAATGTTCGCGCCGCGACGGCCTGACTGCCTGGCTGCCGCCGGCTTGCGCTCTCAGCCGCGAATAGAAATCTACCCCGTCACCGCCCCTTGCGCGGAAGCCCGGTGCATACTCCTCCCCCGACGGCTGCCTACTTTCGGCTGTGGCGGGCGCCCGAACCAATCTCAAAACCACCACGGCGCACGTCTTTGAGCACAGGCGCATAGGCTTCCCCCATCTGGCGAATATCGGCAATCGCCCGCTCAAAGGCGCTCCAATTGTCATCGGCGGCAATCGGCGCCCAGATCGCTTCCATCTCGTTAATCAGCATGGTCACTGGGGCGGCGCGCGAAAAATACTGATGGGCCAGCGCCTCAGCCGCACCAACTGCCACAGGCAGATCACGCAATCTGGCAATCACCTCACGCCACGGGCTTTTGGCATAGGCGTGCGCGTGCACGCTGGCCGCGATGCGCTCTTGCCGCGCGCCGCCGATCAGATCGAAAAAGGCGCGCTCATAGCCAATGCGGCTTTCATTATGGGCGGCGTAATAATCGCGCACCAATTCGCTGACCGCCTCAGCGCCGCCGCCTCCCGGTTTTGCCGCCACCCCCAGCCGCGCCAATGTCATGGCTTCAAGTGTGCGCTCAAACACCGGACCGAATGTTTCTAAAGCGCCGATCAGCCGCTCCTGGTTTGACAAGGGGATCAGACATTCGGCCAGCCGCTGCAAATTCCAATGCACCGCGCCAGGCTGGCGGCCAAAGGCATAAATCTCCCGGTCGTCAAAATAGGCGGCGGTGAACGTCGGGTCGCCGTGCGGCAAAAAACGCCACGGGCCATAGTCGAAACTCTCACCGGTTATGACGTTATTATCGGTATTGAGGACGCCGTGCACGAACCCGGCGCTGAGCCATTCAGCCGCCATTTGCGCCGACGCCGCCACGACGCTTTTATAAAACGCCGCCACGGGATCTTCAGTAGATGCCGCTTCGGGCCAGTAAAATTCGATGCCATAGTCGACAAGCCGCTTGAGATTATCCTCATCACCCAGATGCGCCAGCCGCTGAAAACTGCCGATGCGCAAATGACTGTACGACAACCGTACCAGCACGGCCGAGCGCGTTGGCGAAGGTTCATCCCCCCGGGTCAGCGCTTCTCCGGTTTCAATCAGGCTGAAGCTTTTGGACGTATAAACGCCAAGCGCTTCAAGCATCTCGGTGGCCAGGATCTCGCGCACACCGCCTTTCAGCGTCAGCCGTCCATCACCGGCGCGCGACCAGGGCGTTTGCCCCGATCCCTTGGTCGATAAATCAAGCAGGCGCCCATCGTTAGCGTCGCGCATCTGGGCATATAAAAAGCCGCGGCCGTCGCCCAGATTGGGGTTGTAATGTTGAAACTGATGACCGTGATAGCGCAGCGCCAGCGGTACTGCCAGATTGCGCGACAGGGGCCTCAAGCGCCCCATATGGGCAAGCCATTCGTCGTCGCTCAGCTCATCCAGTCCGACCCGCGCCGCCCAGCGCTGATTGCGAAAGCGCAAAATGGTTGTCGGAAAATCCGCCGCTTCCACGATGTCATAAAATTCCGCTCCCAAATCATGGTGATGCGGGTCGGCTTGATAGGTTTTGTTCACCGGCAAGCGGGCGCTCCTTTAATGTTGTTACGCCCGCTTCCTCGCATGAACAGCCTTTGCCGGTCAACGCGGCGTCCTTGTTTGGGTACTGGCACTGGCGCTTTTATTTTGATGCAGGTGGCGGGGGCGGCATCGTATCAAAATTGGGAATATCGGTTGAAGTTTTGTCCCAGGCGGCGCGATCCTTGGCATAGACAATAGCCTGGGGTTCAAACCAGCCGCTCTGGTCAATCGCGCCAACGGGAATACCAACAATCCCAGCGCGCGCCGAGTTTTCACCAAAAACGCGCGAGCCGCAGCCTGGGCAAAAATGGCGCGTATTGGTGTTGCCGCTATCGGCTGTGACGCCGTAGCCCTTGGTTTCGCCGGCAATGGTCACATCATCAGACTTGAAAAATGCCAGCGCCATATGCCCGCCGCCTGAAGCGCGCTGACAATCCTTGCAATGACATTGCGCCATGCGCAGTGGTGCGCCTTTGATCGTTAGTTTCACCGCGCCGCACAGACATTGACCAGTTAGTGTTTTCTCATCGGACATTTGCCCCTCCTTCATGTATTTTTGTTCCCCATTCGTATCGCTTCACGAATAGAATCCGCCCCTGATCCCACAGCTCTGGCAAAATCCAGCCGAACTCGGGAACCAAACGAACCGCGAGCCTACCCCTATTTTGCGCCATCTTCGAGCCAAACTTACTCATGCAAGCAATCACATTATCGCCAAGGCCCAGGCAAAGCCCGGCAAGCCTGTGTCTGCGTCAATCGCCTTAACAGCTCTTTTTAACAAACCGGTGTTTTTGTGACGCGGATCACTGCGCCGCTCCAGGTAAGTACCTAACAATTAGCCATCACACCGCGTAAGCCTCCGGCAAGCCGGTTTAGACTAACAATGACTTACCCCCAAAAGCGGGCGCAAAAGTATTACAGTCGATCACAGCAAGTTAATCGATTGAACCTGCGGCGCCCGCTACGCCCTATAACCCGCTACGCCCTGAGGTATCAAAATGGCCCGTTCAATGACCCAGACCACATCACCGCAAAGCACAGTATTTGAGCGCTACGAATCGAAAGTCCAGTCCTATGCGCGCGCTTTCCCGGCTCTGTTCGACAAGGCTGTGGGCGCTACCATCTGGGACCGCGACGGCAATCGCTATCTGGATTTCCTGGCCGGCGCTGGATCGCTCAACTACGGACATAACAACCCGGTGCTCAAGCAGGCCCTGGTCGATTATATCCTGTCGGATGCGATCACCCATTCGCTCGATCTGCATACAAACGCCAAAGAAGCCTTCCTTGTCGCCATGCGCGATATCATTTTCAAGCCGCGCGACCTCGATTATGTTATTCAGTTCACGGGGCCAACGGGAACCAATGCGGTCGAAGCAGCGTTAAAAATTGCGCGCAAAGTCACTGGTCGTTCGAATGTCATCTCATTCACCAACGGCTTTCATGGCGCTTCACTGGGCGCGCTTAGCGTCACCGGCACGTCTCATATGCGCGGCGCTGCCGGGGTTGCGCTGCATGACGCCGCCCGTCTGCCCTTTGACGGCTATATGGGCGACGATCTTGACACCATCGCCTATATGGAGCGGCTGCTTGATGACCCCTCCAGCGGTCTTGATAAGCCTGCCGCCGTCATTTTGGAAACGGTGCAGGGCGAAGGCGGGCTCAATGTGGCACGCATCGAATGGCTCAAACGGCTGCGGGCGCTGTGTACCAAACATGAAATT
>JAJRRE010000403.1 GCA_024279745.1 Alphaproteobacteria bacterium | reverse complement strand
GATTCTGATGGTGTGGGCCAAGGCCAAAATATTTTGCTCCTTGGGCCCCTCCAACTCCATCTCAATCAAGCCTTCGTGTGGCGCCAGTGTTTTGGTCAAATGAAACACATAGCGGCGCAGGGAGAATGAGCTCAAAACCGGTCTGGCACCGGAGAAAATCTGCCAATAACGACCGCCATTTGGAAAATGAAATTGTGGATCCGTTGGAAAACTGCGCAGTACCACCTTGCCGGTCTTGGAAACCTGCAGCCGGTCCTTCAGCTCCTTAATATCAAATGTCAGATCGGACAATGTGCGACGCGTAATCCCGCGCTCATATAATGTGCGCAGACTGTAACTCGACAAAATAAGCGTGACTGCGATTACAATCGCCCAACCGGCAAGTAACCGCCAACGCAAGGAACCAAGGGTCACGGTCTGTCATCTTTCAGGCAATATCCCAAACCGCGTCGGGTCTCAATACATTTGACTTTTAACTTCCGGCGCAAGCGGCCGATCAAAGCTTCGATCGCATTGATTTCGCGGCTCTCATCATCGCCATAAACATGATCACGCAACACAGCACTTGAGAGTACTTCACCCGAATGATGGATCATAAAGGCCATCAAACGATATTCCAGCTGGGTGAGCGCTACATATTTTCCGTTGACGCAAAGTCGCATTCGTTCGGTATCAAGCGTGATGACGCCGGAACGTAATATGGGCCCGGCATGACCGTGGGTACGCCGCAAAACCGCGCGCAGACGCGCGACCAATTCTTCAATTTCGACAGGCTTTGTCAGATAGTCATCAGCGCCGCTATGGATCCCTTCAACTTGCTCCGTCCAATCATTGCGCGCGGTCAGAACAATTACCGGTACCGTCCGCCCAGCCGAACGCCAGCGCCGCAATACCGTCAGTCCATCCAACTTTGGCAACCCCAGATCAAGCACAACAGCGTCGAGCACCTCAGTATCGCCTAGAAACCACGCTTCTTCTCCATCGCGGCAAATTTTCGTACTGAACCCGGCCGCTTCCAGCCCCGCCGCCATGTCTTCTGCCAGAACCGCTTCATCTTCGACGACTAATACGCGCATCACCCCTCCTTTAGGTCGCAGCCTTGATAGATTTGAATACACTCTCGACCAGAACCCTCGAAAAACCTATCACAAAAGCAGAGCATATAATCCAAAACCAATTAAATTTGGAATATTCGCCAGTTTCGCGGAACACAAGTTTCCAGCAGCAAGTGTCGTAGCGGTATTGATTGGTCTGAAACCTGGCACCCTTGTTCAGTAATATTGCCAACAAGTATAACGGAAATGGTTGTTGGTAGCGTTGAACTTTTAGTAATCAGGACCATACGTTTTTCGCCAATTGCCGATCTGGATACTTCGTACGCCCTGGGATACCACCGTCGGCCGGCCATTGCCCGTTTACTGCCCGTGGATAATCGCGCCTCACTGGCACCGTTCACCCAACTTCGTTCGGCACTAGCAACGGCCAGGCGGCAAGTTTCAGCCCCCCCTCCCACAACCACAAGATGACAGGTCCACCCCAAATATCTTAATCCCGGTTTCTTCCATCGCGTGCATATTCTCGTTTTGCGATCAAGAAACTGACATTGAGCTGACACCAGCCGTCGGATACCGTCAGCAAATACAACCTACAGTGTGGTTTAATATTGAAATGAGCAAGTTGAACAAATAACTAATTGCACGAGCAGTCTATCTTATACTGCTGCCGGATCAGCACGCCAACTAGTTGGTTCTGATCGGTTTGCGGAAATTTAGTGTGTTAACGGGACAGGCGCGCTTGCCGAACAAGCCAGGCCGATGGGCAAGCTAGCTAATATATATTGGGCCAGCCAGTAAGACGGGCCTGCGGGTGACGCAGGCTTATGCTTCAACTCCGGGCCGACATAACAGTGTTGAAGTGCAAGAGCCGCCAGCCACAAATGTTCGACAATTCGTGTTCGCCGGTACGACTTCGCAGCCTACGCAATGACATTAACGCCGCGCAGCAATCGCCTCACACCAACCGCCGCGCACTAACTCTGTTGCCAAACCACCGGCAGAACTGAATAACCAAAGGACAGTTACAGTTGCAAAATACCGGCATTTCTGTATGCCGACAAGTTTCTATCAGGCTATAACTAACTCTGCGTTCCAGCCTGTAGGAAAAGGAGCCGGTGGCTATTCGGGGCGACCTGGACCGCTACCGGTTCCTCTAAAGCCTGATCGGTTGAGATGGAAGCATTTTGCTACTATCGAAATCGTGGATCATACTCTTTGGGCAAAGACGTGAGAGCAGCCCAGCTACATACATCTGATTCCACCTAAGTCGGACCTGCTCCAGCCGTCAAAGCAACATAGGATGACTACGCCACTTTCTTGCCCGGTCTTCAACGCTTATCGTCCAACTATTGGACATCCCAAAAGACCAACAGTCTGGCGGATCAATGCGGCTGAGGAGTTGATCGCGGTCCAAATGATCGAGGTGAACGCTGACATATAAACTTGTCGACTGCCATATCGCAGCTCCTTAAGCACCAGGCCTTATCCTACCGCTTACACATATCTTTTCGTTCACGCCTATCTTTTCGCCCATAGTTATCTTTTCGCTCATAGTTGAATTCTCCTGGACCCTTTCACGATGGATCAATCATTTCGTATCTTCCCCCTGCCAAACTCAACGGTATGCAAAGTTTGTGTCTTGGCAATTGTCGCATTCATGCCCGTGAGTAATGCGCAAGCAAAGATCAATAACGGCATTTGGAAATTTGACGGCGACGGACGCTCCATTCTTTATCGCCGCGAACGCAGCGAAGGCGGTAACGATCACTCATCGTCCGATAATGACAACGACCAGGACGGCAGCGGTGATAGTGATAGTAATGGCGATAGTGATGGCGACAATGGCAATGCATCATCAGGCGACAACAGCGGATCGAATAGAAATGGCAGAACAGGACGCAGCACACGTGATCGCCCCTACTATCGCTCACGCAAGCGTAATCGCGATTCAGGCTACGATATATTAAAACAACTAGAATACCTCAAACAATATTGGCGTTAAATCCCGCCTGCGCGCCCTGCCGGCTTCGCCCCAGCGTGCCCGCCCAGTGTGCTTCTTGTGCGCCTCGCGCCTCGCCTCTGATGCGCCAAACAAGCATTGCGAAATTGCTCAAACGCGCTGTGAATGTTAATCAGATTGCAAATCTTGATATATTGTCGCGCGGTTAATACAGGACGCTATTCTGTTTCAAGTAAACTGAAGGCCGACGGTGTTTATGCCAACGCCCAAGATAGCGGGCAAAACTCAATCAAATTTGAACTGCTTCAACGGCGATTTCGTTCCATCCGCATAGGTCAACTGAACAGACATGGTCGTCAGTTTTTCACCGTAGCTGGCATAGAGTTTCCCTGATCCGACTTTATAAGGATTTTTTGCATCGCATGGCGACAAAGGCCAGCGTTGATCGGGGACATCTAGATTGACGCCATAATTAATGGCTTGCAACCCACATTTGTAACTCAGCAGATGGGTGAAATAGACCAGGAACTTCCCGTTATACTCTCGCCCGCTGACCCATTTGGGAGTGATATTCTCTAGAATATTCTTGGCGTGGGCAACATGTGCATTGGCCGCGTCGAATTCCTGGCGAAACGGGCCTTGCGAATTACCACGCACATCGTCATACCAGATATCGATTTCGGCGCGGACAGTGCTAAGTGGCAATTGAAAGAAACCGCGCGGCTGTTTGGCGCCCGTTGCCTGATTGATGAAATTACTGTGGCCTGTGTCTTTAATCTCGCCGTTATCGACGCGGTAACGAATAGCCCGCGTCGGCTCGCCAATTGTCATATGTACCATCCAGCCGGAATTTGAAGGCGTCGCGCTCATAGCAACTGGCGACAAGGCGGTGGATCTATTTTGATAGGGCGCCAGACGCGCGGTCACGATCTTACGCCACTCGTCGATCAATTTCTTGCGCAGGAAATGCTTATATAGCCCGCCATTCTTGTCGGCTTTGACAAATTCTTCCAGGGCCGCTTTCTCGGCGCGCTTGTCGGCCAGTGATTGGTCGCCCAACCGATCAGCAGAATAAAGCCGCGCAATTTCAAACCATGCGGGCCCATATTCATTATCTCCACCGATAAGCGCGCGCAAATCCCGCTCGCGCTTCTTGCCCGGCTGCAATATCGCCTTAGTCATTGCAATGGCTTTATTGTCTGGATTTGCCCGCGCCAATCCGGCATAGATTTCTCGAGCGCCCAAGAGCCCCTCCTGGGCCTTTAACAGAGAGATATATTTCCCGTGAATGTCGATAGCATCGCTCTTTTGCGCAATTGCGCGCTCAAGCATTTTTCGGGCAGACAGCCCGTCCCCACGGCGCTCATAAACAAGGGCGTTATTGTAATAATCGGCAATTGTCTTCGGCGCCGCGATCAAGCCGCCCAAAGCTCCCAGACCTTCAACACCTTTGGCTACTTTTTCAACGGCCTTAGCTGTGCGTTCCGATGCATCGGCAGTCCGCCGTGTTGTTTCTTTGATATCGGCAATATCTTTTTGCAACAGGCCCATATTTTTTTGCAAAGCAGCAAGCGGCTTAATTAAAGTTGCAAAGGCACCTTTGGTTTCTGCTTCGGCGCCTGCAGTACTTTGTAGATAGACCGTCGCCGCGCTAAAAATAGTCAAAGCCCCTAGAAATATAAACGGAGAACGCAAACGTGGCCGTATCGTGCGCCACAGCACATACAGGACCGCAATTACAACAAGAATAATACCGGCGCCAATGAGAAGATATAGCGCAAATGGCCCGATCGGCTGCGCGAAGTCAGCTGCAAACCCTGCTATGGTTGAAGACGCGCCGGCAAGCGCGAAGGTCATACCCAAGGGATTGTTCGTGTTCTCAATCCCGTCGATTAACGAATCGTTCATTAAGCTTTACCCACCGTTACAATCATTAAATGCAATTACTTTACCGCCCAAACAATTATATTGTCTGCAATACATACTATATTGCACATAGTGATGAGAATTGTGGCCAGCACTGGGCACTGTCCTTAACAAGGCCATAGGCGCCGTGATAACGCTGCTGTTTCGGCATAGCTCGCTATTGCGTATAGCTATACCACCTGTTGCCGCCGCTGCTACCAAGGGGCCAAATATTGATTGACAACAAAAGCCAAAAACGACATGGCCGCATATCCATTGCCGCAGGACTGGCGGCCGCGATAGGGCTGTTGGTTCTGATATCGGTCGGCGCGGTATTGGTTATCGGTGCCTGGCTTGCGCAAAAAAATACGTTTTCCTTGCTGAGCACAAATGCAGATATTTCAATCAACGCCTCGATCAATCGTATTAAACAGCATCTCAAACCAAGCGAAAATCAAGCGCAGTTTATCGCCCGTAGAATTGCCAATGGCGATATCGACCCCAGTGACAAGAAGTCGTTTGCAGTTTTTCTTGCCGGAGCCCTGGCCGCAACACCCCAAATCGATGCAGTGATTTATTTCGATACACAATTACGCTCCTTCTCCGTTGGGCAAAATCGCAGCACGGAGCAAACTGTTCAAAATAGCGCTGATCATTCCCAAGATCTGCTCATCAGGCGAAATATGAAACGGGCGGCAACAGGTAAGTTCTGGGGACCGCCGATCTGGCGCGAGCAGTATAAATCAACCTATCTTAACTTCACTTATCCGGTGAAGCGGGAGGGGAAACTTGTCGGTGCTATTGTCTCCGTCGTGTCGGTGCAAAAATTGTCACACTTTGTCGGTGATGGGAAACTGGTTCAGGCTGGGCAGCGGTTTATTTTGTATGGGCGCGATCATGTTCTGGCGCATCCATTCCTGGTAAACGGCGCACGGGTTCAGTCCGATGAACACCCATTGCCGCGCCTGGATATGGTTCACGACAAAATCCTGAGTGCCATCTGGCAACAACACGGCAAATACAAAGTACGGTTGTCGCTCAGTGGGGGAACTCGCGGCCATTCACTAGATATCGGCGGCCAACGCTATGTTTTCATATATCGTGAGCTGTACGAGTTTGGCGACAAACCACTCATTGTCGGCGCCTATTTTCTAGCCAGTTCGATTGGTGAGGAAGTGAGCCGCATGAAGCTGGCACTGGCTATTGGGCTGGGTGCTTTAATGTTATCGCTATTAGCGGCAATAGTGGTCGGGCGCCAGATTGCCAAACCGATCACACGGATCTCGCGCGCGAGCAGCCGCATTGGCAGTTTGGATATTTCGAAAATCGACAAACTGTCAGGCAGTGTGTTCCGCGAACTGGACGATCAATCCATCGCGTTTAATTCAATGCTAGCGGCATTGCGCTGGTTTGAACTATATGTCCCCAAGAAAATTGTAGACATTCTAATTCAGCGGGGCGGCATTGAAGATGTCGTTTCTGATTCCAAAAACATTACGATCATGTTCACCGACATTGCCGGCTTTACATCAGCGGCAGAAAACATGCGCGCGCCGCAAGTTGCCGACCTCCTAAACCGGCATTTTGCTCTGGTCGCCAAAAGCATTGCCGATGAAGATGGCATTGTCGATAAATTCATTGGCGATGCCGTGATGGCTTTTTGGGGCGCGCTGCAACCACAAGACGATCACGCGGAGCGCGCTTGCCGGGCTGCAAGAGCAATCGCAGCGGCATTGCACGAAGACAACAAAACATTGCGCCGACAGGGCAAGCCGCCGATCCATATGCGCATTGGTATCCATACCGGTCCCGCCACCGTTGGTAATATCGGCTCCCCTGACCGTCTCAATTATACGGTAATCGGCGATACCGTGAATGTTGGTCAGAGATTGGAACAGCTGGGCAAACAGCTTCTGCCCGCCGATGCGGAAGTTACTATATTGGTTAGCGGCACTACAAGAGCTGAGTTAGGCGACGATTTTCGGCCAATTTCCCACGGCGTCCACAAAGTCAAAGGCCATGCCGAACCAATCGACGTGTTCCAATTGAAGGTGGAATAGGGCCGCGCTTTCGGGGCCCATATATCCCCCTACGCTCCCCCCCATTTTTTGGCTCAACCCAAACCGCCGACCCGTTTGATGAAGGCGCATACTTTTGCAACGCCGTCGCCAGCCTTCACGTTGGCAAACAAAAATGGCTTGCTCCCGCGCATCTTTCTACTGTCCCGGTCCATGACGTCGAGGCTGGCGCCAACCAGTGGTGCCAGATCAATCTTATTGATGACCAGCAAATCGGAACGTGTAATCCCTGGCCCGCCCTTGCGCGGAATTTTGTCGCCGGCCGATACGTCGATGACATAAATGGTAATATCGGCCAGTTCCGGCGAGAACGTAGCCGCCAGATTATCTCCGCCCGATTCAATTATAATAAGATCAAGGTCGGGAAATTCACTGTGCAATTCTGCAACCGCCGCCAGATTGATCGAGGCATCTTCGCGGATTGCCGTGTGCGGGCAGCCGCCGGTCTCAACGCCCCTGATGCGTTCGGGCGGCAAGGCCCCCGAGCGGGTTAAAAACTCCGCGTCTTCCTTGGTGTAGATATCATTGGTGATGACGCCGATTGAAACCTGGTCGCGCATTAATTTACATATCGCATCGGTCAGTGCGGTTTTACCCGAACCAACCGGGCCGCCAATTCCCACACGCAAAGGCGCGCGCTTAGCTGTCGTGTTCATGATCTAAATAGCCTTGTATATTGAGTTTCATGGCGCATCGAAGCAATATCCACCGCCAATGTCATGCTTGAGATATCTTCAACAGCGCGGGCCTCGGCGCCTGCTGCGACTTTGGCAATTACATCTGTCAATGCCGCCATTACAATTTGTCCGTCGGTTTGCCCCAGCGGCACTAAACGCACAGCCGCCGATACAAGATTGGCGGTGAAGGCCTGAAGGTAGGCGTGAGCCAACGACCCTTGCGCAATGTCATGGGCCGCACCTGCGACGCCGACCACAACCGGATAGCTGGTCACAGCGGGGCAGGCGCGCACAAATGAAGTCAACGCCGCAGCGGGCCAGGCTTTCGCTGTGATCAGCAAAAATGCACACCCCTGTGCGGTAGCTTCCAATTGTAACTCTTTGCTGGCCTGAAACGCTTTGGCATAGGCGTCGATGCGGGAAACCTCATTCCAATCGGCCACTGCCGCCGCATCATAGCTACGAGCAAGAAAGCTTGCATCAGCACTGCCGGCGCCAAGTTCGACAATATCGCGCAGCCACGTCGTTGTGCTTTTCGCGTCATGCAAGAGACCGTCTTCAACCGCGCTTTCAAGGCCATGAGAATAGCTGAAGGCGCCAACCGGATAGCTGGGACTGAACCAGCTCATCAGTTTGTAAAGCGCATCGGCAGGCAAGTTAGTCGGCGCCGTCTTTGATGTCCGAGCGATTGTTTCAGTCATGATCATGACCTTGCTCGTGATCGTGACCATGACCATGGGTGCGACCAGGACCGTAAGCGCCGCCTTCTGGATTGAACGGCGCGTGATGCCGCTCAACGGTGCAGCCTAACACCTGCAGCATATCGGCAATCACATGATCCCAGCGCAGCACCAGCGACGTCTCATGAATTTCGCATGGCAAATGCCGATTGCCGACATGCCAGGCGGTGCGAATAAGATGTATGGCGTCATTGGTTCGCGCCAGCATAAGATCCTCATCGGCGGCGCGCACGCGGATATGCCGTCCATCTTCGAGCACCAGGTCATCACCCTCGCGCAGCTGCGTTGCCGATGTCAAATCGAGCAGAAACTCAAACCCGCGGTCTGTGCGCATCACAATGCGGCGACGAAAACGGTCATCAAAAGACAGCGTAACCGTGTCGGCAGGAGAGCTGCTCAGATGTTCGATGGAAGTTGCGCGGATCATGACTTCTTGCCTAATACATAAAGTAGCGCTGCGCCAGGGCCAGCTCGGTGGCTGGTTCGCAGGTCAATAATTCGCCATCAGCGCGCACTTCATAGGTTTCGGGATCAACCTCGATGTTCGGCATGGCATTGTTCAAGACCATATCCTTTTTGCCGATACCACCCCGTGTGTTTTTTACCGCCAGCACTGTTTTATCGAGCCCGAGCGTCTTGCCGATATCGGCGTCAAGTGCGGCCTGCGAGACAAATGTCACGGCGCTGTTTGTCAATGATTTGCCGAATGAGCCGAACATTGGCCGGTAATGCACCGGCTGCGGTGTCGGGATCGAGGCGTTGGGATCGCCCATCAAAGCGGCGGCAATGGTTCCCATCTTCAGCACCAGATCAGGCTTAACGCCGAAGAAAGCCGGCGACCAGAGCACCAGATCGGCCAGCTTGCCCACTTCGATCGAGCCGATATGATCGCTCATGCCATGGGCGATGGCCGGGTTGATGGTGTATTTGGCGATGTAGCGTTTGGCGCGCAAATTATCATTGTCGCCGCTCTCGCCTTCAAGTGCCCCGCGCTGTTTTTTCATCTTGTCGGCGGTTTGCCAGGTGCGGATCAGCACTTCGCCAACCCGGCCCATGGCCTGACTGTCCGAGGCGATGATTGAAAACGCGCCTAAGTCATGCAGGATGTCTTCGGCGGCGATGGTTTCTTTCCTGATCCGGCTTTCAGCAAAGGCGATGTCTTCAGGGATCGAGGCATCGAGATGATGGCAAACCATCAGCATGTCGAGATGCTCGTCAATCGTGTTGACCGTAAAGGGGCGCGTTGGGTTGGTTGATGAAGGAATAACATTTGGCTCGCCGCAAACCTTGATAATGTCGGGTGCATGACCACCGCCGGCGCCTTCGGTATGAAAGGCGTGAATGGTGCGACCCTTGAAGGCGCCAACCGTATTTTCGACAAAGCCGGATTCGTTCAGCGTGTCGGTATGGATCATGACCTGCACATCCATATCGTCGGCGACGGACAAACAGCAATCAATCGCCGCCGGGGTTGTGCCCCAGTCCTCATGCAATTTGAGCGAACAGGCGCCCGCCTCCACCTGCTCGACAAGCGCGGCGGGCTTTGAGGCATTGCCCTTGCCGGCAAAAGCCAGATTCATGGGAAAGGCGTCGGCGGCTTGCAACATGCGCGCCAGATGCCAGCTGCCGGGCGTACAAGTTGTGGCGTTGGTGCCCGTGGCTGGCCCTGTACCGCCGCCAAGCATGGTGGTCACGCCTGACATAAGGGCTTCATCGATTTGCTGCGGGCAGATGAAATGAATATGTGCGTCAAAGCCGCCAGCCGTCAGGATTTTGCCTTCGCCCGCGATCACTTCTGTTGCCGGGCCAATGATAATATCGACGCCCGATTGCGTATCGGGATTGCCGGCTTTGCCGATGCCCGCAATACGTCCGTCTTTCAGCCCAACATCGGCCTTGACGATGCCCCAGTGATCGAGGATCAGCGCATTGGTGATCACCGTATCGACAGCGCCATCGGCGCGCGTTACCTGGGACTGCCCCATGCCATCGCGAATGACCTTGCCGCCGCCGAATTTTACCTCTTCGCCGTAACTGGTGAAATCCTTCTCAACCTCGATAATGAGATCCGTGTCGGCAAGGCGAACCTTGTCGCCCGTCGTCGGCCCGAACATTGCGGCATAAGCCCCGCGAGACATCTTGGCTGGCATATAAACTTTCCTTTCGCCGCAGCGCGCCTTTACAGCGCGCCCATGACCTTGCCGTTAAATCCAAAGACTTCGCGTTTCCCGCCAAGCGGCACCAAAGTGACTTCGCGGGTTTGTCCCGGCTCAAAGCGCACGGCGGTCCCCGAGGCAATATCAAGCCGCATCCCGTGGGCTTTAGGGCGATCAAATCGCAGCGCCGTATTGGTTTCAAAGAAATGATAATGCGAGCCGACCTGCACCGGCCGATCACCCGCATTGGCGACGCTTAGTGTCACGGGTTTTGCACCAGCGTTAAGTTCGATCTCGCCATCGGCGGGAAAAATTTCTCCTGGGATCATGGCCAAGTCTTCTTTCTCAAAAAGGGGAATTAATCTGCTGGTCAAACCGCCAGACACATCGCAGCCTAGCGGATCGGCTCATGCACCGTGACCAATTTTGTGCCATCGGGAAAGGTCGCTTCGACCTGCACGTCGTGGATCATTTCGGCAATGCCGTCCATCACCTGTTCGCGCGCAATCACCGTAGCACCGGCGGCCATCAGATCGGCGACTGAGCGCCCGTCGCGCGCGCCCTCCACAACAAAATCGGTGATTAGCGCAATGGCTTCGGGATGATTGAGTTTCACACCGCGCTGCAAACGCCCGCGCGCCACCATGGCGGCAACCGAAACCAGCAATTTATCTTTTTCCCTTGGTGTCAGGTTCACCCAAATCCCTCCTATGTTTTATCGTGGTCACAGCTAATCATTGCAAGCGCCAAACCGCCCCCCCCTGCCGTAGTGTCATAGTCCCAAAGGGTCATAATGTCATAGCGATTTCACGCCCGTTCAGCAATACCAGCTGCGCCCCAGTTCAGAGCTGTCAAGCTGCTGCAATATCTCATTCAGCAAGACCATCAGTCCGGTGCGCAGTTGCAAGCCGTCAGCCCCTAGCAGGCGCACAACAACCACATGATCGCGGCAACTGATGCCGACCCGCGCGCCAATTTTCTCGCAACAATCGCGAAGCGGCTGTAACAGGTCTTCGCACCGCGCGCCCGCAACAAGGATACTGCCAATGGCAGCAGCCCCGCCGCCAATTGCCGGGCGCGCGAGCAATGCCGCCATATCACCCTCACCCGCCTGCCGGTCGGCAAACACCAGCGCGCCGTCATAACTGATCTGCCAGGCATCGCAAAAGGCGCCGCTCGTAATCTGCTCACCCATCGCCGTGCGCCCGAACACCAGACTTTCGCACGCCAGCAATAACCCGCCCGCCGCGACATTAGCTGTGATGGCCCGCGAAAACCGCCCGCCATCGAACAATATTGTTTCTTGCGGCAGCCAACAGGCCAGCGCCGCTTCGCCAACATGCAAAGATGTCGTGACGCAGGCGGGCGCGGACGTAAGGCTGCGCGCGCGGTACACCCGTTCAGCTGCCTGGCTTGTAACATGGGCGCGGGTGCCGTTTTGCCAGGTGATTTTTGTATTGAGACAATCGCCATCGGCCAGCCCGCCGGACGTATTAATCAGCACCGCTTCTGCATCGCATTTATCGCGCCGCTCATTACTTAGGCGCCGCGGCAGCCGAATTTTGCTGCACCCGCTTTGGTACAGATCATCAAGCACAGTTTTGTCCCCGCGCAATTTGAACCCGAGGCGCGCTTCGCCGCTGGCCCGTTGCAGGATTGGCAAGGTCGGCAAGGTTGGGGGGGCATGTTGCAAGGGGCGCGGCGTTCCGTTCTTTCGCCATGGCAAAGGCGGTGTATTTCTGCAGCGGTTGTGGATCGTGGTTGTAGCTGTGGGTAAATATCTGCGCAACCGCAGCACACATTCTGGCCCGCACAACTTACCTCTTATACCGTCAAATGCGTCTTGATGTCATCAGCCGCATAATCGCCAATAGCACCATGCATGACAATCTGGCCCCGATCCATAACGGCAAAGTCGTCGGCCAGCGCATGGGCAAAATCAAAATACTGCTCGACCAGTAAAATTGCCATGTCACCCTGCCCCCGCAAATAAGAAATAACGCGCTCGATATCTTTAATGATCGAAGGTTGTATCCCCTCCGTTGGCTCGTCAAGAACCAGCAGGCGCGGACGTGTGACCAGCGCGCGGGCAATGGCCAGCTGCTGCTGCTGACCGCCCGACAGATCGCCGCCGCGCCGCCCCAGCATGTCTTTCAGCACTGGAAACAGCTCATAAATGTCATCGCCTATCTGACGTTTGGCGCGCGGCAATGGCGCGAACCCGGTGCGCAGATTTTCCTCTACGGTCAGCAGAGGGAAAATCTCGCGCCCCTGCGGCACATAAGCTATGCCTGCGCGCGCGCGCTGCGCGGCGCTCATGCTTCCAGATGAGCGGCTGCAAAGCGTGCGATCATTCCAGATGATTTCGCCGCCGCGGATTGGCAAATGGCCAATGATCGCCTGTAGCAGCGACGTCTTACCAACGCCGTTGCGCCCAAGCAGGCAAGTCACTTTGCCAATTTCCGCGTTGATTGAGACCCCGCGCAGGGCCTGCGCCGCGCCATAATATAGATCGACATTGGAAACACGTAGCATGTGCACGGCTCACCTTCCCAGATAGACTTCAATAACGCGCTCGTCTTTTGAGACATGATCAAGCGAGCCGTCGGACAACACCGAACCTTCATGCAAAACCGTCACCCGCACATCCAGATCGCGGACAAAATCCATGTCATGTTCGACCACGACAACGGAATGGGTTTTGGCAATCCGGCGCAGCAGGGCTGCGGTTTCAGCGGTTTCCGCGTCAGTCATCCCGGCAACCGGCTCATCAACCAGCAGTAGTTTAGGGTCTTGCGCCAGCAGCATACCGATCTCCAGCCACTGTTTTTGCCCGTGGGACAGATTGGCCGCCAGTTCATTGCGCAAATGATCAAGTCTTGTCGTTTCCAGGATGGCGTCAATGGCCTGCGCACTATCCGCGCCCGATCGCCAGAACAGGGTTGGTAGAACCCGCCGGTCGCCCTGCAATGCCAGCTCCAGATTGTCAGTAACGCTTTGGCTCTCAAACACGCTTGGCTTTTGAAATTTGCGGCCAATGCCCATGTTGGCGATCTGCGCCTCGTCATGTTTGGTCAGATCAATGTCCTGATCGAAAATAACATGGCCGACATCGGGCCGCGTCTTGCCGGTGACCACATCCATCATCGTCGTCTTGCCGGCACCATTGGGGCCGATGATGGCGCGCATCTCACCGGGCGCCACATGGAACGACAGATTATTGAGCGCCTTAAAGCCGTCAAAGCTGACACTGACGCCGCTGAGATACAATATCGAATTGGTTGCCAGATGTTCCATGGATCATTCCGCCGGTTTGAGCTTGGGGTCCGCGCTTGTTTGACCTGCCCGATTGCCAGGTGGTGCGGCATCTGTTTGATTGCGGCGCTTTGCGTTCTGGCGCTTGAACAGGCCCAATATGCCCTTCGGCAGGAACAGCGTTGAAATAATGAACAGACCGCCCAGCGCGAACAGCCACAGCTCGGGCAGCGCACCAGTGAAATAGGACTTGCCGAAATTAACGAGCACCGCGCCCAGCGCTGCACCGACCAATGTACCGCGCCCGCCAATGGCCACCCAGATCACAGCCTCAATTGAGTTGGCCGGTGTGAACTCGCTGGGATTGATGATCCCCACCTGCGGCACATATAGCGCGCCGGCAATGCCTGCCAATGCGGCAGATAACGTGAACACAAAGAGCTGATAATTCTCCGCCCGGTAGCCTAAAAAGCGCGTGCGGCTTTCCCCGTCGCGCAGTGCGATCAAAACCTTGCCGAGCTTTGAAGTAACGATCAGGCGGCACAGAATATAACCAAGCGCCAGCGCCAGCGCGGACAGCGAAAACAACACGGCGCGGGTTGCGTCCGCTTGTAGGGAAAAGCCCAGAATGTCCTTGAAATCCGTCAAGCCGTTATTGCCGCCAAAGCCCATATTGTTGCGAAAGAAGGCGAGCATCAGCGCATAGGTCAGCGCCTGGGTCATGATCGACAGATAAACACCCGCAACCCGGCTGCGGAACGCGAAGAACCCAAACGCAAAAGCCAGAACGCCGGGCACCAGTACAACCATCAGCGCAGCAAACCAGAACTGATCAAAGCCCCACCAGAACCAGGGCAGTTCCTGCCAGTTCAAAAACACCATGAAGTCCGGCAGCACCGGATTACCGTAAACCCCGCGCTCGCCGATCTGGCGCATCAGATACATGCCCATGCCATAACCGCCCAGCGCAAAGAACGCGCCATGGCCAAGCGACAAAATTCCGCAATAGCCCCAGACAAGATCAAGCGACAGGGCAAGCAGCGCAAAGCACAGATATTTGCCGAGCAATGAGACGGTAAAGTCCGGCACATGAAAGGCATGGCTTTCCGGCAGTGTCAGATTAAGCAGCGGCACCAGAACCGCGACCGCTGCCAGCACGCTCAGGAAGATCCAGCCGGTGCGATTGATCGGGTTTTTCATGAGGGATAATGTGATCATGCGTCCGCCGCCCTGCCTTTTTGTGGAAACAGCCCACGCGGTCTTTTTTGCAAGAAGATAATAATAAACACCAGCACCAGGATTTTCGCCAGCACCGCGCCAGCCACCGGCTCAAGGAATTTATTGGTGACGCCAAGGCTCAGGGCCGCAATGAGCGTGCCCCATAAATTGCCGACCCCGCCAAACACCACCACCATGAAACTGTCGATGATATAACCCTGGCCCAGATTGGGGCTGACATTGTCGATCTGGCTGAGCGCGACACCGGCGATCCCGGCAATGCCTGAGCCCAGGCCAAAGGTCAGCGAGTCGAGCCAGCCGGTACGAATACCCATGGCCGCTGCCATTTTGCGGTTTTGCGTTACGGCGCGCATCTGCAATCCAAACGACGTGCGCCGCAGCAGCAGCATCAAGGCACCGAGTACAAAGATGGCAAAGAAGATGATCCACAGGCGGTTATAGGTGATGGTCAGGCCGCCCAGTTGAAAGGCGCCGGACATCCAGCTGGGATTGCTCACTTCTTGATTGGTCGGTCCAAAAATCGTGCGGATGCTTTGCTGCAAAATGAGGCTGATCCCCCAGGTCGCCAGCAGGGTTTCCAAAGGCCGATCATAGAGCCAGCGAATGACGCCGCGCTCAATCACCATGCCGACAGCACCGGCGACGAGAAAGGCCATCGGCAGCGCGAACAGAAGCGAAAAATCGAACAGGCTCGGTGCATATGCGGCGACCGCGCCCTGCACCATGAAAGTTGTGTAGGCACCCAGCATGACCATCTCGCCATGGGCCATGTTAATGACGCCCATCACACCGAAGGTGATCGCCAGGCCAATGGCCGCAAGCAGTAGCACCGAGCCCAGCGAAATGCCGTAGAATATATTCTGCCCGACATTCCACAGCGCCAGTTTGCGCTCGACAATCTTAATCGCCGCGATGGCGGCGGTTGCTACTTTGCTGTCCTTATCGCCTGCACTCAGGCGCAGAAGCGGCAGTACCGTTTGGCCGGCGCGCTGTTTCAGTATCTCGATGGCGGTAAGCTTTTCTTTGCGCGGCGCGTTAGAGCCGATGACAGTTGCGGCTTTGGCCTCACGCAGGGCAAGTCGCACAT
>JAJRRE010000402.1 GCA_024279745.1 Alphaproteobacteria bacterium | reverse complement strand
TCGACGATATATTCGACCTTTTTAGTTGTCGGCAATACCATGTCGGTGAATTTGACTTCGCCGACGCCGAGCGCCCGGCCATTGCCGCGTGCGCCCATCCAACCAAGATAAAATCCGGTGAGCTGCCAAAGCGCGTCGAGGCCCAGGCAGCCGGGCATCACCGGGTCGCCTTGAAAATGACAATCGAAGAACCAATCGAGCGCTGGATTGCCGGCAACATCCAATTCGGCAATGATCTGGCCTTTATCAAAGGCGCCGCCGGTTTCGCTGACATGGGAAATGCGCGAAAACATCAGCATGGGCGGCAGCGGCAGCGGCGGTAGCGGCCGGTTTTTATCGTCGGCGCTGAACAGCTCATTACGGCCGCAGGTCAACAAGTCTTCATATTCAAAGCTGGATGGGCGCTCGCTCATGATTTGGTACAGTCCCCGCTATTAAAAGTGTCAATCGTTCCCAGTGCACGAATCAGCAATCGGCAAGTCGTTGGCGCCTTTATATCGGCGCCAATAGCAGCACATTGTTCAAAACGGCACATTGCGCGGGAGTACAAATTCCTGCACGCTGTGCCCTATCAAATGCTGCACTATATAACCGCGTCAGGCCTAATCCTGTGTCAGACCCAGATTGCCTTGTGGCAGCCATAAAACACGACATTATAGTTATTGGTGTCCTACCACACTTTGCTGCCGTTTCAAGCGCAGGATAGCGTCATTTTCAGCGCTTGTTTGCCACTTCCTTGTGCGAAAAGCCATCAGTTAACGTGGTTTGGCGGTCGTTGGATGGTTTGTTGCAGCGTGCGCGACGAAGCACTATACTGATGGGGTATGGTCCCGATTAAGTGTGCTGGACCGGGAAGTTTCGAGGGCTGAACGACGTTTAGTTATGTTAAGTGACGTTGAGTGAAGCTGAACGGCGTAAAGTGATATTGGGGTGACATTAAGTGATGTCTTCAGTGATGTTCGGTGATGTCTAAAGTGATGCCTGCACAACTTATGACGGTGAAATTATGAAGCAAGATATGATGACGCAGAGTGATCAATTAAGCGGTGCGGGGCAAGACATGCGCACTGGCGGATTGGATCAGCGGCTACGCGGGGCGGGTTTGCGCCCGACGCGGCAGCGAATGGCGCTTGGAAAATTGTTATTTGAGCGCGGTGATCGTCATGTCACTGCTGAATTGCTGCATGAAGAAGCGGTTGCCGGCGGCGAGAAAGTCTCTTTGGCGACGGTTTATAACACCCTGCACCAGTTCAAAAATGCGGGATTGCTGCGGGAAATTGCCATCGACGGCGCCAAGACCTATTTCGATACCAATATTTCCAATCACAGCCATTTCTTCATCGAAGACGAAGAACGCCTGATCGACCTACCCGATGACACGATTACGGTTGCCGGTGTGCCCGATGCGCCCGAGGGCATGGAAGTTGTGCATGTCGATGTGGTAATTCGTTTACGCAAAACCTTATAGATCTCAAAATAGCGCTCACACCACCGGGGCGCCATATCCATAGCTATAGGGCACTGGACCGGAAAAGGCGATGACGTCGCCGTCGCTTACGGTTGCATTCAGATTAACGTGTGCGCCTACCAATCCTGTCGAGACATCGCGTCCGTTTTTGAGCACCAGGAATATTTCGCGCTCCGGCAGGCCCAGCCTTGCGACCAGATCGGCGATTGTGCAACCTGCTGGAACGTTTAAGGAGCGGCGCCAACTGGTCTGCTTGGCATATTTCGTCAAGCTGTTGAACAGCCGCGTTTCAACGCGCAGTGTAATGTTCTGAGAGTTGTCGCCAATGCTGGCTGGTTTCATCTTCGGCTGTCTCCTATGGGCTAACATTGGCGCAATTTACCGATGTCGCAGCGCCGATGTCGTTGGGCCGGCGCCGTGGAGATCAATTTTATACAGCTCGCGAGAGGTTGGATTTGACCAAAATCAAGATGGCAGACAGGCCCGGCGGGCCAGGCAGGAGTTATTTCAGGCGCTCACTAGGGTAGATGCCCCAAAGCTTTTTCTGTTCGACAAAGCCGCGAATATTGCCGACTGAAACCTTGCACCATTGGCCGGTGCATTTGATCAAGTTGGTCAGGACGCCAGATTGCAATAGCGCCAATGTGCGTGAGCTGGTTGAGCTGTCAGTCCATAGGCGTGCTCGTTTTACGGCTGTTTTCTTGCGCTCCCAAGGCTGCACAAGAGCTGTTCTTCGCCCGGACAATAAGGCGCCAAGAACCCAGCCGGTGCTCCCTTCGGCGTCGCGAATTTGCCGCCAACCTTGATATTCCTTGAGCACTTCAACCGGTAATCCGGCGCGGCGGAACACCCACAAAATTCGATAATCTGTTCCCGGGCCGCCGCGAATGTTTACCCGGTCGGATTTTAGTGACACAAATCGTGGTATCGCCAATCCGCTACCGTTGGGACGGGCTTTTGCGGCGCCTTCGGCCAGAGCGGCGCTGGGCGCCAGCAGCATGATCATCAGCACAGCAAAAATCGACGCCAAACCAGCGCTGTTTGCGCGGGAGCGCAAAATTGCTGTCGCTGTCAGGTCTGCCCGGCACAGTCGCATTTTCGCAAATTCCCTTCGTTTTGCTCAGTCTCACAGCCTAGTGAAGACCATGATTTGGCTGGCTAAATCAAGTGAAAGATCGGAAAGTTCGCATTCGCTGCGACCAAGGCGCTGGCGGCGGTGCTAACGGCGTGCTGGACATGCCGGTCCAAACACGCCTGAACAGTAACCAGCACGAGAATCTGGACGGAAGTTTGTCATGCACGCGGCGCAACTATCGGGAGAGATTATCGGGCAAATTTCAAAAAATTTGGCTAAAACCTGTGGTGATTGCGCCGAATTGGTGCAAAAGCTGCGGCGGGCCCACTTTGTCATTGTCTTGCCTTCTGGTAGATAGTCATTCAAGTGCAGCTCTTTTGTGCCAAAGTCATAACTTAAGCACACCAAGCAAGGTCCCAATTGCGGTTGTCCCAATCGCGGTTGCCTCTTTTGGTGGTCCTTTGGCGCCGTTTCACTTAGATCGCTGATTTTCATACCGCCTCAAGCCGTTCGACGTGCCAGTCTTTCGCAAGAATTTCGTTCACCGCTCCAACCATCAAGTAGTGCCGATGCCAAATAGCCAAAAAAAACCTCTCGTTGTGATCACCCGCCGCCTGCCCGACATTGTCGAAACCAGGATGTGCGAGTTATTTAATGCGCGGTTGAATGTTGAAGACCAGCCGATGA
>JAJRRE010000401.1 GCA_024279745.1 Alphaproteobacteria bacterium | reverse complement strand
CCATAATGCCATGGCTTTGCCGCCCGGTCTTTTTAAAAATCCGTTTCTATACCGCCTTCTGCAACGCGCCTGGCGATGAACGCGTCGAGCTCTTCCAGCATTGCCGCATCAATCGCTGGTTCGCGGTAGTCTTTGAGCGCCTGCTTCCACAGCTTGTTGGCTTTTTCATAAGCTTGTGGGCTACCCGCCTCCTGCCAGCTTTCAAAATTGCGCCAGTCGGAAATGAGCGGCGCATAAAACGCATCACGGTAGCGCGCCATGGTGTGCGCCGTGCCCAGGAAATGCCCGCCAACGCCGGCTTCGGCAATAGCATCCAGCCCCAGATCGGCGTCTGTTACGCTAAGCGGCTCTAGAAATTGAGACACCATCTGCAATAGATCCACATCCAGAATAAGTTTTTCATAGGAAGCAACCAGCCCGCCCTCCAGCCAGCCGGCCGCGTGCTTGATGATATTGCCGCCGCCCATGGTCGTGCCCCATAGGGAAAATACTGATTCGTAAGCAGCTTGCGCATCGACACTGTTCGCCGCATTCACGCCCGACGTGCGATACGGCACCTTATACCGGCGCGCCAACTGCCCGCCAATGATTGCGGACTTCATATATTCGGGAGTACCAAACGCCGGCGCGCCAGATTTCATATCAACATTTGAGGTAAAGCCGCCATAGATGAAGGGCGCGCCGGGGCGCACGAGCTGAGTAATTACCAACCCGGCCAGTGCTTCGGCATTTTGCTGCGCCAGCGCGCCTGCTAAGGTGACCGGCGCCATCGCCCCAGCCAATGTAAACGGCGTGACGCAGATCGCCTGCCCGCGCCCCGACATTTCTATTATGCCGTCCAGCATGGCGCCGTCGAATTTGAGCGGTGAATTGGTGTTGACAATGGACAATAATGACGGCTGGCGCTCCAGTTCCTCATGGCTCACCCCGCGCGCAATACGGGCCATCTCAATCACATCGCGAATGGCATGGCGGTTGAGGCAATAGCCGGAAAACACTTTATCGGTCAGCGTGATCATATCGCGTGTTGAGTGCAGATGCCGGACCGAGACGTGCCGGTCGATGGGCTCGACGGGATAGCCGCCAATGAGGTGAATGATATTGAAAGTTTGCGACAGACGCAGCAGGTTTTGAAAATCCTTCACATTGCCCGGACGGCGGCCACCATCCAGGTCCGACACATTGGGCGGGCTGGAAACGCAGCCATTGGCGATGAACCGGCCGCCAATTTCCAGATGCTTATCCGCGTTGCGCGCGTGCAGGCGGAAGGTTGCTGGCGCGGTCTTGATGGTTTGCGTCACCATGGCAGGGTCGAAGCGCACCATATGAGTGGTCTCATCAACATCGAAGCCCGCCTGTTTGAGCAGCGCGCGCGCGTCAGCGGACATGATTTCCATGCCGATGTCTTTGAGGATTTTTAGCGAAGCGTTGTGGATGGTCTCCAACTGGTCGGCGCTGATGAGATCAAGCGGCGGAAACGGCAGCTGCGGCTGATGCCAGGGCAATTGTGCGATCGCCGGAGGAGCAGAGCCGCCTGATTGTCCGCGCGCTGCCGAGCGTTTTCCGCGCCGCCCGCGCCCCGACCGCCCACTTGTGGGGTGTCCATTAGTGGGTCCATCGTCTGATGACTGACCGCTTGTGGATTGGCCACTTGCGGGTTTCCCATTAGTGGGTTGTGGGCTCATGGCTAGCCTCGCAGTCGTTTGTTGGCGGGATCAAACAGCGGCTCAGATTGTTGCCGCGCGGCGCGCCTGATCCCTAAGATTTCGATCTCCCATCCGGTCGGCTCATCGGCGATCTCAACCGGCACATAGCCCAGCGCTACCGATAGCCCGGCGCCGTGGGCATAACCGCCCGAGCTCACCCAGCCCTTGACCGCGCCCTTGTAGAAAATTGGCTCGTCGGATACTGCATCGGCGTTGTCGGCCTCAATGATGAAGATGCGCAGGCGCATTTCCGGTCCTGGTACTGTGCTGTTTTCGCCGCCATCACCTGCTTCACCGCCTTTCTGATCCGCCTTCGCCGCCCGCCCCACGTCTCCTGCCCTCTTGCCAATAAAATCTGCCGCCTTGCCGCGCGCCACAAATGGCTCTAACCCGCACTCCACCGGGTCGTAAATCGGGCGATATTCGCTGGCCCAACTGCCGTAGTTTTTTTCCAGCCGCAACGCATTGAGCGCGCGCAGGCCAAACAGTTTGATGTCATAAGTCGCCCCGGCGGCCATCAGCTCGTCATAGAGATTGGCCAAATACTCTGGCTTCACCCAGATCTCATAACCCAGATCGCCGGTGAAGCTGACGCGGCCAACCAGGGCGGGTGCCATGCCGACGCTCATTCTCCTGATCGACATGAACTTGAACGCGGATGCGCTTACATCTTCGTCTGTTATCGCCGCCAGAACCTCGCGCGCCTTCGGTCCGGCAATCGATAGCCCGCACAACCCAGCGCCATGGACCTTTATCCGCACGCTGCCATCGCCGGGCAAATGCTGCTCAAACCAGCGCAAATGATAATCTTCGGCCGCGCCTGAGCCGGTAAGGAAAAACTCATTGCCGCCCAAATTGGCCAATGTGAAATCACCGATCACTTTGCCGTCTTGCTTAAGCATCGGCGCCAGGGTCATGCGCCCTTCGCCCGGCAGCTCGCAGGCCAGCATTTTGTCGAGCCAGTCGCCGCCGCCTTCGCCCTTGATCGTGTAATTAGCAAAACCGGAAATCTCAATCAGCCCGACGCTCTCCCGCACCGCGCGCACTTCGTCCGCCACATGGGCAAAATCATTGGAGCGATACCAGGAGACCTGGTCCACTTCGCCCGTCGGCGCAAACCATAGCGGCACTTCCAGCCCCCAGCTATCGGTGAACTGGGCGCCTGCGCGTTTAAGCCGGTCATAGATCGGTGTCGTTTTGAGCGGGCGCGCGGCGGGTAAGGATTCGTTTGGGAAACGGATGGAAAAGCGGCGCGAATAATTCTCCTGCACTTTAGCCGAGGTATAACGCGGGCTCGCCCAAGTGCCAAAGCGCGCCACATCCATCGCCCACACATCCATGCCCGGATCGCGCTCGATCATCCAATTGGCCAGCGCCAGCCCAACGCCGCCGCCTTGCGAGAACCCGGCCATGACGGCACAGGCGCACCAGTAATTTGTCAGCCCGCGCACCGGTCCGACCAACGGATTACCATCGGGCGCGAAGGTAAACGGGCCGTTGATGATCTGCTTGATGCCAGCGTTTTTGAAAGCCGGGAAATGCTCAAAGCCAACCTCCAGCGACGGCGCGATGCGGTCCAGATCCGGTTCCAGTAATTCATGGCCAAAATCCCACGGCGTCACATGGGGCGACCAGGGCTTGCAGGCCTTTTCATAGGTGCCCATTAACATGCCGCCGGCCTCCTGGCGCAAGTAAAGCTCGCCGTCAAAGTCAACCGCGTGCAGCACTTCCTTGCCGGTTTTATCGTTCCATGCCTTTACTTCGGGCATATCCTCGGTCAGCAGATACATATGCTCCATCGCCAGCACCGGCAGCTCCAGCCCGACCATGCGTCCGACCTCGCGTGCCCACAGCCCGCCCGCATT
>JAJRRE010000400.1 GCA_024279745.1 Alphaproteobacteria bacterium | reverse complement strand
GCCTTCAGCCGGTTTGCCGCCCAGATAGCCAAGGCCGATGCAGACAAACACGAACAGCCAGAAGAACCACTTCATGATCGGGCGATACTTCATTGATTTGGTTCGCGCGGTATCGAGCCAGGGAATAAACACCAGCACAATGATCGCCGCGAACATTGCAATCACGCCGCCCAGCTTTGACGGGATCGCGCGCAGGATTGCGTAGAACGGCAGGTAATACCATTCGGGCACAATATGCGGCGGCGTCGACAGCGGATTGGCGGGAATGTAATTATCCGCATGGCCCAGATAGTCAGGGGCGAAGAACACAAACCAGGCAAACAGCATGGCAAAAACCGACAGCACGAACATGTCTTTCCAGACCGCGAACGGGGTCATGGGAACGGTGTCCGATTTTGATTTGATCTCAATGCCGGTCGGGTTGTTCTGGCCAACAACATGCAGCGCCCAGATGTGCAGGACGACAACGCCGACGATCGCAAACGGCATGAAATAATGCAGCGAGAAGAACCGGTTCAGCGTCGTGCCCGAAACCGAATAACCGCCCCACAGCCATTGCGTGACCGTATCGCCGACAATCGGGATGGCGGAGAACAGATTGGTAATCACGGTAACGCCCCAGAAACTCATCTGCCCCCAGACCAGCGCATAGCCCATAAAGCCGGTGGCCATCATCAAAAGGAAGATGATCACGCCCAAAATCCACAGCACTTCGCGCGGATCTTTATAGGAGCCGTAATAAAGGCCGCGGAACATATGGATAAACACCGCGAAGAAGAACATGGAGGCGCCGACCGCGTGAATATTGCGGATCAGCCAGCCATAATTGACATTGCGGCGAATGGCTTCAACCGCGTCAAAGGCCAGATCGGCACTGGCGACATAATGCATTGCCAGAATAATGCCGGTGACGATCTGCACGACAAGGCAGAACATCAAAATCGCGCCAACGGCCCAAAGATAATTAAGGTTGCGCGGTGTTGGAAATTCGATGAACTGCCCGTGCATCATCCGCGCGATCGGCAGGCGGGCATCGAACCATTTGCCCACGTTGGACGTTGGCTCATAGGTGGAAACGTGATTGGACATATGCTGACCCTCTAACCGATCTTGATCTTGCCGTCGGTGATGAACTTGTATGCTGGAATATCGAGGTTACGCGGTGCCGGACCCTTGCGAATGCGCCCTGCGGTATCATAGTGCGAACCGTGACAGGGGCAGAACCAGCCGCCAAAATCGCCGCGCGCATCACCAAGGCTCTGGCCTTTGGGAATGCAGCCCAAATGGGTACATATACCGACCATGATCAGCCAGTTTTCATGTCCCGCAATGGTGCGGTTTTCATCGGTTGCCGGCGCGTCCTCAGACAGCAGGCCATTGCGCGCCACGTCGTCGCGCAGATCTTCAAGCTTCACATCCTTGGCGGATGCGATTTCTTCCTTGGTGCGGTTGCGGATAAACACCGGCTTGCCGCGCCACATCACCGTGATCGCCTGGCCCTCCTTGACGGGGCCGATATCAATCTCGACGCTGGACAGCGCCAATGCGGATTTATCCGGGTTCATCTGGTCGATAAGCGGCCATGTTACTGCGGCACCACCAACGGCGACAAAAGCACCAGCGGCAACGATAAGGAAATCACGACGATTTGGATCTTCAGCGTGAGCGGTCACGACTGTCTCCCTTTGCATTTATTATGGCTCGCATTCGAGTGTGCATCTATGCTGTGTAATTGCTAAGCGGATCTTTCAATGATCGAATGATCGTTCAGCAATCAGGCACAAAGCCAGCGCCCCAGTGTGTTCCACAATTTTTAAATAGGCCGACGATCCAAAGCATCACAAACATCAAAATCAGTGCGCTTTGCGACAGAGCGGCATAAACCTACAGAAATCCTACAGAACGTCATAAACCTCATATGTATAAGGTCCAATGTAAATTAACACGCCGCAACCACGCTAGAGCGTTAGGCGTTTTGACGCGCGATGTTTTTGCACTTCTGGCAGTGATTCACAAGGCACCAAACGCTGTTCGCCCTAGGCATTTTGGCGCATGTCACGCCAACAGCAGTAGCCAAATTGATTAATGTCAAAGGCGGCAATCGGACAGTGAAAAGGAACTATGCACCCATGCGACTGGCGCTATATCAACCGGACATACCGCAAAACACCGGCACAATCTTGCGACTGGCCGCCTGCCTGGGCCTTGCCGTCGATGTGATCGGACCCACCGGCTTTGACATGCGGGACAAGGCCTTGCGGCGCTCAGGGCTTGATTATATTGATGAAATAGAACTGATCCGGCATTTGAGCTGGGAAGATTTCCTGGCCGCCAGAGAGCCGGTGCCCCATGCTTGTGCGCCGCGCGCCAATCAGCTCGTTGACCGGCGCGAGCCGGTTTGTGCCCAGGGTCCAGCCCGTATTATCCTGCTCACGACCAAAGCCACGACCAGCTACCTCGACTTTAGTTTTAGAACCAGCGACATCTTGCTTTTGGGGCGCGAAAGTGCCGGCGCCCCCGCCCCTGTTCACAATATTGTGGACGCGCGGGTCACAATTCCGCTGCAAGCGGGGTTTCGCTCACTAAATATCGCTGTGGCCGCGGCTATGGTGCTGGGCGAAGCTCTGCGGCAAACGGGCGGTTTCGCGGCGCCTATCGGTTAACTCGCGATTGGTTCGGCTTGCGCGTGGTTACACCGCAACATGGTTACTTCGCAGCTTGGTTACAGCTCAACGTGGCGCAAAAGCTCGTCGAGAAAGTCTTCGCATTTTGCCACCTGCTCCAGTGCGATGAATTCGTCCGCCTGATGAGCTTGTGCTATGGCACCGGGCCCGCAAACAATCGAGGGAACGCTGGCCATGCGGTGAAATAATCCTGCCTCGGTGCCATAAGAGACTTTGGCGTGGTCATTGCGCTTGGCCAGCGCTTTTCCCAGCGCCACCATCGGCTCTTCCACGCTGGTCTCAAGTCCTGGATAACTATTCTGCACGGTGAAGGTGATACCGGTTTCCGGCGCCAGCGCTTGCATCTTAGGCACCAGCAGATCGTGCGCAAAAGCTTCGACTTCTGCGACCAGCGCCTTGCCGTCATCTGTGCCAATGGGCCGGAATTCAAATTCGAATCGGCACGCGCCAGGTACAATATTGAGCTGCGTACCGCCGCTGATAATGCCAGTCTGGCAGGTGGTGAACGGCACATCATAAAGCTCGTCAAACGGTCCGCCGCCAGCTAGCCTTTTGCCAATTTCGCAAATTTTCACGATCAGTTCGGCGGCAATTTCAATGGCGTTAACATAGTGGGGCGCCAGCGAGGAATGCGCAGGGCTCCCGGTTACATCGACGATCATTGAGTTCTTGCCCTTATGGCCGACCACCACCTGCATCATCGTCGGTTCGCCAACAAAGCAGCCCTTGGGCTTAAGCCCCGATGCCATCATGTCGTCGATCAGGCCGCGCACGCCAACACAGCCGATTTCTTCGTCATAGGAGAAAGCCAGATGCAGCGGCGTTTGCAGCTCAGCGGCGAGCATGGCAGGGACTTTCGACAACACCGCCCCGACAAAACCTTTCATATCGCAGGTGCCGCGGCCGAAGAGTTTGTCGCCGCGAATTTCAGGCTTGAAAGGATCAGATGTCCAATCCTGCCCCGCCACCGGCACAACATCCGTATGCCCCGACAAAATATAACCCGGTTTGTCCTGCGGCCCGATGGTCGCGAACAGATTGGCCTTGGTCTTTGTCTCATCATAGACGCGTTTCGTGGGCATACCCAGCTCGCCCAAATAAGCGTCAACATAGTCGATCAGCGGCAGATTGGATTTACCCGTACTGGTATCGAATGAAACCAGTTTCTTGATCATGGAAACTGCTGCAGAGGAGGGCATGATTTTTACCTTCAGTGGTCAATTTCGACTTGCCGAATATCAGATCCACCATACCAAAAAAATCTATCACAGGGTTGATTTGCACAGGTGCGGCGACGGTTATTGCAAGCTGGTCCGGCAACGGCGAAAAGCGATGGTGATCGTTTTGGCGATGACGATGGTACTGACGATGGTAATGATATTGGTGATTGCTATAGCTATAACGACATGGCGGTGTTTTTACAATCATGGCCGCCGGGGCAGTAATATTGGGCTGCCATTGAGCTTGGGCAATAAGCGCGGGCCATTGAGCGAAGGCAACTAGTGCTGGCCATTCATTTCCAATCACTTACCACCAATTACTTGTCGTAATCGACCACGATCTTGTCGCTGAGCGGATAGCTTTGGCAGGTCAGGATAAACCCGGCCTTCACCTCATAATCTTCCAGCGCATGATTGGCGATCATGTCAACTTCGCCTTCAACCAGCTTGGCCCGGCAGGTGGAACACACGCCCGCCTTGCACGAATGGGGCACATCCAGCTTTTCGCCCAGCGCCGCGTCAAGCACCGCCATCCCCTGACGCGGCATCGCAAACGAGCGCGCGGCGCCGTCAAGATGAACGATCAGCGCGCAGGTCTGGCCCGCGCCGTTTGACCCTTGCTCCTGAGCCGCGCCCTTATACGCAGCGACCGGTGCCGACGGCGCAAATAACTCATAGCGGATTTGATCGGCCGCCATGCCCTTGTCTTTGAGGGCGTTGGCCAGGGCTTGCATCATCGGCTCGGGCCCGCAAATGAAGGCCAGATCGGCACGGCTGACATCGATCCATGAGGCAAACAGCGCGGCGCATTTCTCCTCGTCCAGTCTACCGGTAAACAACTCGATATCGGACGCATCATGTTCCAATATGTGAGTGATGGCGAGGCGGTTCATATGGGTGTTCTTCAGGTCTTCAAGTTCTTCGCGGAACATGATGCTCGACACTGTGCGGTTGCCATAGACAAGTGAAACCGTGGCGCGCGGTTCTTCATCCAGTATGGTTTTGATCAATCCCAGAATTGGGGTAATGCCGCTGCCACCGGCAAACATTAGATAGTGGCGCTTTTGGTCCGGGGCCAGCGGCGCATGGAAATTTCCCGCCGGTTGCAGCGCTTTGACCTTGTCGCCAGGTTTCATTTGGCGGTTCGCCCAACGCGAAAATGTTCCCCCCGCAACATGCCTGATCCCAACCCGAAGACACTGTTCTTCGCGCGCCGAACAAATTGAATAACAGCGGCGCAACTCCTCGCCGTCAAATGTGCGGATCAAGGTGAGATATTGCCCTGCGATGTAGTCAAAGGCCGGTTTGTTCTGGGC
>JAJRRE010000399.1 GCA_024279745.1 Alphaproteobacteria bacterium | reverse complement strand
TTATCCTTGATCGAGCACAGGCACGAAAACAGCACGCGCCGTTTGGCGGGAAATAACTCATCAACCACCACGCGCGTGACGACCTGGGCGCCGATCTTGACCGGACCGCGAAAGTTAAGCGTCTGCGAGATATAGATGGCGCCAGGACCGGGCAGCTTTGTGCCAAAAACGGCGGAGATATAGCCGGCTGTTAACATGCCGTGAGCAATGCGCTCTTTGAAAATCGTCGTGGCGGCATAACCGGCATCTAAATGCACTGGATTATTGTCGCCGGTGACCGCGGCAAAGGTGGTGATATCGCTCTCAGTGACCTCATTGGTGAGCGACGCTGCCATGCCGATCTCAATGTCCTCGAAAAAGTAAGATCGCATGTTCGCGGCGTCCATCGCGCTTCTCCCCTGCCTGGACACCACTTCCGAATAGTCCGGTTGCCCTGTCTGTCTGTTTGCCCCGGCTGTTTGCCCCGGCTGTTTGTCCCGGCTGTCTGCCAGTCTGTCTGCCAGTCTGTCTGCCAGTCTGTCTGATTGAGTTATGTTTTTGAGGCCATTTGTTATTATTATAGTTTAAGGTTGCAGATAGCTTAAACCGCCAATTGCTGCACTGCAACAGGGATTGCGGCCAGACCTCTAAGACAATTGACCAATAGGTGCTGTGGAACTCAGATCAAAGCCGCATAGTTTATTGCTATCGAGTCATTGCGCGGTATTTTGAGAGTTTTGGTCGGCACTGCGCCAAAACTATTGCGCCTGTGGTGCCAAACTTGTGAACCATAATAGAAAAACTTGGTCCAATTGGCCTGTTCCAGCTGCTTTATAATTGCCAAACATAGCCGGGCCGCTCTATAAAGGGCTTAATCCCAATAATTTTTAGCCTGATTATCCGCGCGAACTGGTTTTCGCCGCGACCGTCGGCTAGAACCTTCGTTATGGAGACATGATAATGAGCGGCTTGCCCCTAATGCCCAAGGCCACTGCTGTGTGGCTTGTTGATAATACATCTTTGACATTTGACCAGATCGCCGAATTTTGTGGTCTGCATTCACTTGAGGTGAAGGGGATCGCCGATGGCGACGTGGCAGCCGGGATCAAGGGGATGGACCCGATCTCATCGGGTCAGCTGACCCGCGATGCTATTAAGCGCGCCGAAACGACGGCCAGTATCCGGCTTAAAATCGCGGCGCCGAAGGTTGAAATTCCGAAGGTTAAAACCAAGCGCGGTCCGCGCTATACGCCCGTGTCGCGCCGGCAGGATCGGCCCAATGCGGTGTTGTGGCTTTTAAAGAGCCATGCGGAGCTGAAAGACAGCCAGATTATGCGTCTGGTCGGCACCACCAAACCGACCATCAACGCCATTCGGGATCGCACCCATTGGAATTCAGCCAATTTGCAGCCGCTGGATCCGGTGACATTGGGGCTGTGTACACAAACAGACCTGGACAATGAGGTACATAAAGCTGCCAAACGGCTGGAGCGTGAAGCCAAGGCGGCCGGTGTGCCGTTTGAAAAGGTCGGCACCTTGCTGCCGACGGAAGAGACAACTGGCGGTTTGGTTACTGCTGAAGAAGTTGCCGCCGCTCAGGAGGCTGCCGCCGCGGAGACCGCAGCTTCGGCGCTCGATTCAATCAGTGAGGGCGACGGGCGCGCCAGATCCGAACACGCGGAAGCGGCGCGGATGTTTAAGAAGTTGAAGGAGATGGGCTCGGACAGCGCCGATAAAGACGGCGAAGACGGCAGCAGCGGCGCCTGATGTTGCGGTGTAGCCCGAAAAATACGATCTAAGTAATTGGCGCGCGGATATTCTCCTTTATCCGCGCGCCGTTTTTTTGTTCTGGGCCTTTACTGCAGCACAGACAGGGCAATTGTTTCCGGCTCCAGACAGATTTTATCGCTGCAGGTCTGAGCGGTGAAGCTGATCGTGCTGGGGATCACGCCGGTTGTGCCGGTTTGCGCGACAATAGCGACTTTGCCCTCATAGACTGCCAGTGCCTTGTCGTTAAAGCCCAGCTTGCGCAAGACAGGGGCGGGATAACTGACCTTGTGATTGGCGTCGCCGGGCTTGTTGCAGCCCAGTTTGATATCGGTCGGTATAAACAAATCCTCCAGCGGCTTATGGGCATTGATATGCCACCCCTTGGCGATTGTCGCCGACACCACGATGGATTTGCGGTCCCTGGACAGGCGTGCCACCGCGCGCACACGGCCCTTGGCCAGGAATTTCACCGAGCCGGTGGCGCCGCGCAGTAATTCATCCGCCGCGCGCAAGGTATATCCGTAGCCCTCCGGCTGTTGCAAAGCGGCTCCTGAAATAGCCGATAACAACGCCTCGCCCTTTGAGCGCATGTCCAGGTTCAATTGCCGGCGAGACAATTTGGCGAACAGTTCCAAAGCCGCTGAGTTGCCAGAGGGTACATCGCCGTCGGTGCTGATCTTGGGCCGGTAAAAGCCGCTTTCCTTCGCGGTCATATAATAGTCGCCGACTTTTTCGTCGAGGAAGGACGCGTTCATGGCCGTGGCAAGCGAGGCCGCGCGGGTCAGCCATGTTAAATCCTGCGTGGCGTCATAAAGCGCGACATAGCCAAGCGCCAGCAAAGCATAGTCCGGTTGGGTCGCCTCCAGGCCCGCAGTGCCGTCATAATAATAGCGCTTGAGTTTGCCGCCTTTGCCCCCCGCTTCATTCCAAAACAGGTTAGCGGCTTTTAGGGCGGCAGTATTATAGCGCGGCTCATTAAAGGCAACCGCCGCCTCGCTCAGCGCCTTGATCATGAGACCATTCCACGAGGTCAGCATTTTGTCGTCCCGGTGCGGTGCTTTGCGTTTGCCGCGCACCTCGCGCAGCCGCGCCTTGATCTTGTCCAGTCTAATCGTGAGCGCATCGATTGTGGTTTTTTCCCTGATCGCCACCTGCGCCAGGGGCCTGGGCAAATGCAGAACCGTCTGCCCTTCAAAATTACCCTCAAAGCTTATGCCGAAAACCCGTTTGGCAAAGGCGGCATCTTCAGGCGGCA
>JAJRRE010000398.1 GCA_024279745.1 Alphaproteobacteria bacterium | reverse complement strand
CCCACATGTTTGGCGACAGCGGCGGCCATTATACCGATGGGGCCGGCGCCGGTTATCAGTACATCCTCGCCAACCAGATCAAACGACAAAGCGGTGTGAACGGCGTTGCCAAGCGGGTCGAGGATAGCGCCGATATCGTCGCCAATGTCATCGGGTAACGGCACGACGTTGAATGCGGGCAACCGCAAAAACTGAGCGAACGCCCCTTGTTCATTCACTCCGATGCCGCGCGTTTCAGGGTCAAGATGAAAGCGTCCACCACGGCTGGCACGGCTGCGTTTGCCGATCAGATGCCCCTCGCCCGATACCCGTTGGCCGATCGACAGATCCGTTACCAGTTTGCCCATCTCGACAATTTCACCGGTAAATTCATGGCCGGTAATCAGCGGAACCGGTACGGTTTTTTGTGACCAGTCGTCCCAGTTCCAGATGTGAATATCGGTGCCGCAAATCCCAGTCTTTTTAATGCGGATCAGCACATCCTCGTCACCTATTTCAGGAACGGGTTCCCGGCGCATCCACAACCCCGGTGCCGGCTTGGCTTTAACCAACGCCTTCATGCCGTTGGGTTTCATTGGATCACCCCCACGCCCTTGCCAACATTCGCGAATGCCTTCAGCGCGAATTCCAAATCATCACGGTTGAGGGCTGCGCTCATCTGCGTGCGGATGCGGGCAGAACCTTTTGGCACTACGGGAAAGAAAAACCCGGCGACGAACACGCCTTCGTCAAACAACCGGGCGGCAAATTCTTGCGCCAGCGCCGCCTCGCCCAACATTACCGGGACAATCGGGTGTTCGCCGGGGATCAGATCAAACCCCAAATCTTCCAGGCCGGCCCGCCAGAAAACCGTATTCTCAAACAGTTTAATGCGCAGATCATCGGCGTCCTCGATCAAATCGACGGCTTCCAGGCCCGCCGCCACAATCGCAGGCGGCAGCGAGTTTGAAAACAGGTAGGGTCGGGCGCGCTGACGCAACAAATCGATCACGGACTGAGGTCCTGCGATATAACCACCAATGGCGCCACCAAGCGCCTTGCCAAGCGTGCCGGTCACAATATCCACGCCCGCGGCCACATCAAAATGGGCATGCGTCCCACGCCCTTGCGGCCCCATGAAGCCCGTGGCGTGACAATCATCGACCATCACGATAGCCCCATGACGTCGCGCCAATGTCGTTATCTCGGGTAATTTCGCCAGATGACCGTCCATCGAGAAGACGCCGTCGGTTGCAATCATTATAAATCGCGCGCCCGCTTCTCTGGCCTCGGTCAACCGTGCCTCAAGCTGCACCATGTCGGAGTTTGCATAGCGGTAGCGCCTGGCTTTGCATAATCGGATCCCGTCGATGATAGAGGCATGGTTGAGCGCGTCCGAGATAATTGCATCCTGGTCCGTTAACAAGGGTTCGAACAATCCGCCATTGGCATCGAAACAAGCGGCAAACAGGATAGCGTCGTCCTTGCCTATAAATCCAGCCAGGCGGTGTTCCAGTTTTTTGTGCTGGTCCTGGGTACCGCAAATAAACCGCACACTCGCCATCCCGAAGCCGTGGCTATCAAGTGCATCCTTGGCGGCCGCAATCAAACGCGGATGATCGGCCAAGCCAAGATAATTGTTAGCGCAAAGATTGATAACACGGTCATGGCGCTCTCCACCTTGGCGAACGTCGATCCGGCCCGCCTGTTTCGAGACAATCTGTCGTTCAGCTTTGTACAGGCCCGCCGATTTGATTTCGGACAGACTTTTCGCGATGTGATCCAAAAATGCGTTATTCACGGCGGGGCTCCTCTATGGCCCGCCATTATTCCAATTTAGCGGAAAATAATCAATATAATAAATTTTAATCCACTATTGCGGAAATCAGGAGTTGTGCACAATCAACAAGGCTTTGGCCGGCGCCCCGGTGGCGCGGATTGCATGAGCACTATCGGCGGCATATCGGATGGTATCCCCAGCGTTGAGCAATGCGCTCTCCTCGCCTGCGGTTACTTGCAGCTCTCCTTCCAGAACGGTTAAATCCTCGTGACATCCTTGCCGGTGACTATTGCTGACCAACGCCGCCTCACCGGTGAACGATATTTCATAAATTTCCAGCCGGCCCGCCTGTTTCGGAGGGCTGAGGATGCGTATCCGGCAGCCCTCGCTTCGGCTGTCAATGGTCGGCGTTCGGTTCGCTCGCATGATTTCCCGGATTGCATTTTTTTCGTTTGTTGCATCAAGAAGTCCCGCAAAATCAACCTGTAAAGCACGGGTTAAGCTCCAAAGCGTGGCAACAGTCGGGCTTGATTTCCCGCGCTCGATCTGGGACAGCATCGAGCGCGAAACACCAGACAGCTCCGCCGTTGCCTCAAGGCTCAACCCTTTGCTTTTGCGGGTTTTCTTAAGGCTTTTAGCCAACCGATCAGTAATGTTGCCATTCGCTTTCATACTGGGATTTGTAAGACAGCATGAGTAGCAGCGCAACTGTCCTGCATCAGTTTGCATCCGCCAAATTACGATCAACACAAACATTATTGATCAAATTAGCGTGTCGATATTGGCAAGCCACGGCGAATAGCGATTTGATCGTTGCGTCTGACAATTGGCTATGGGGTTGATACAAGCTTTATTGCGGAAATTGCCCGGAAAAGCATCGATTTCGTGAGCCGGATAGATAATGGGGCTGGCAATTATTCCGTTAAAATGGAAGAATTATCTTGTGCAGAGAATAAATATATTTTATCGGTATTCTTACTATCAATCGGGGCAAGCAGCCTTTTTTGCTGCGGCCCCAAAGGGAGAACTACAATAATGAAAATAAAAACAATACTCACGTCGATCACGGTAGTTGCAGCCGTGGCTTTGGCTGGGGCCGTTTCGGCATCTGCTGAAAGCACATTGGAGATCGTCAAAAAACGCGGTCATCTGCGGTGCCAGGTTGGTCAACCTCAGCCTGGTTTTTATAATCTCGATGCAAAAGGCAACTGGTATGGCAGTGACGT
>JAJRRE010000397.1 GCA_024279745.1 Alphaproteobacteria bacterium | reverse complement strand
CTCGGCAATTGGCGTCGTAATCGCAATTTTATGGCGGCTGAATCAAGCTGGTGAAGCGGCGCGCGGCACATTGGAAGCGGCAAGGGACGTCCGTGGTTTGACACGCGGTTTTTTCTGGCGCCGCAAAGCCAACCGGCACCCTATGGAACTTGTGACAGATCCACGCGAAGCAGCGGTTGCGATGATGGTTGCCGTCGCGCAGCATGATGGTGCCATGACACAGCGCGAACAAACAGTTATTCTGGCGCAGCTCACCGATATTTTTGAAGCCAGCACAGAACAAGCCAGCGACATGCTTGCTCAAGGCCGCTGGCTGGCCAAGGATGTTCGCGATCTTGCCGGGTTTCTGCGCCGCCCCCTAAAGCTTCTCAATACCAGCTGCGATCAGAACCAAAAAAGTGAAGTGGTTGTCATGCTGAATGATGTGGCGACTGAGGACGGGCAGGCAGACGACGTTATTGTTGATGCCATTGCGCAACTGACCCGTAGCCTGGGGAATTGAGCCAGTTCAAAAGCGCGTATTCTTAATCGCTTACGCTCAAATCCAATAAGATCTTTGTAATATTCATTGATATTTGAATGGTTTATTCGCATTCAAATGATTCCGTATGCCGCTTACCCGTGTCATTTGAGTTACTACTGGCTATTCATGACTTGCAATTACAATGCGCGAAAATATAGTGCCAGCTTGAACGCAGAGAGTTTTTAATTCTGTAACTTATCCTTAGGAGGATAGTCATGAGTATAGCATCAACATTGATTGCGGTTTCTCTTTTGGCCGGCGGCAATTCAGTCGGCAACATCACCGATGAGCACGTAAATCGTTTAATGGAAAACACAAGCAGCGTGCCAGTCATTCGTGTCGCTTGCAGTTTCAAAAAGTTTCTGTCAAATCCCGGCGCTTGCGAAAACGACGGTGGGTTTTCTCCCGCATCCAGTTCACGCGATGATGACGATCACGGTAGCGATGGCGACGACGATCATGGTGACGATGATCATGGTGGTGACAGCGATAGTGATCATGGCGGCGACTCCAGGGGCAGCGATCGAAGCAGTGACGGTGATAACGATGGCGCGGATCATGGCAACAGCGGTGATGGCGGCGACACCGATGGCAGCAAGGGCGGCGACCACGACAAGGGCGACGATGACTAGCCTGCGTATTGCCAGGAAGTTGTCCACATTCTGCATTTGAGATTGTTCATTTGGTCCGGACCGGGGGTGCTTGTGTCACCGCGTAACGACAAGGTTTCGCGGGAGGACCAAATGAACGTTCACAAGAACGCCCGACTGACACCAAAGGGTCGATAGACTGGGGCAGGCCGTTGTCGATGACGGCCTGTCACACGCCGTGGCGACGCTGTTCTTCAGCACTACAGTCAAAACCGTCAGAAAATGGATAAAACGATACCGTACGCACAGTTTGCTTGGCTTGCGTGGCGCACGGTATGCATGACTTGCGTGGCACGCGGTGCGCATGGCTTGCATGATCGTTCCTCACGCCCCCATTCATTGCGCCATATCGAAGACGTGCAATGCACTATTGTCGAAAACGTGCAATGCACGATACCAAACACCTCGTACCACTGGCGATGCTGTTGAGGCTTTGCGCCCTCAACGCTACACTGTGCGCCCCGCGCATTTCCAACACCATCGATCAGATCGCCGCTGCGCCAGGGACAACCTGTAGCGGCTTCACAGGCTGAATGTTGCCAATTTCATTGAGCATTGCGGAACGTCGAGGGATGCGCAAAACCGCGTACGCGTTCATGATCCAAACCTCTGCACCGGTGAACGCCGCCTGTTATAACCTGATCGTGTTAACTGATTTTGTTAGCGCCCAGTTCCTAATTATGCAGTGCCGTATAACGTTTTAACTGTGGTACATTCGCTTGGCTGGCACTTTCGAGGATGGGTAAAAACCCACGTCCGCGCAAAATACTTTGTTTCTATTTTGAAGGGCTTGCATTGCTAATGGCCGAATTCAGCGAAGATCTACCGCGCAAGCATCAAGACCTGATCCTCGGCGCGACTGGTGACGGCGTCTACGGTCTTGATTGCGAGGGCCGAACGACGTTTACCAATCCGGCTGCCGCACGCCTGACAGGATATTCGGCACAGGAAATGATCGGCAAAGGACAGCATGATCTTATTCACCACAGCCACGCCGATGGATCACATTTTCCGAAGGTCGAATGCCCCATATATGCGGCGTTCAAGGATGGCAACGTACACCACGTATCGGATGAAGTGTTCTGGCGCAAGGACGGATCGTCATTTCCCGTGGAGTATGTGAGCACACCAATGTTTGATGACGGCGTGCTTGTTGGTGCTGTGGTATCGTTTCGTGACATCACGGAGCGCAAGCACGCCGAACAAGCGCTACGCGAAAGCGAACAGCGCTATCGTACAATATTCAATGCGACGCATGATGCGATGTTCCTCATCAGTGCTGAAGATGGCGCGATATTGGATGCCAATATCGAGGCCTGTCGCATGTTGGGATATTCACACGAAGTGTTGACCACTCTGTCTGGAATTGACCTGCACCCGCATGAAATTCCCAAACTCCATAGTATATTCTCCGACCTTCGGCGCACTGGCAAAATAAAATCAGACCAGTTAAGTTGCCGCGCCAGCGATGGGGAACTGATCCCGGCGTTGCTGTCTGCGACGATAACCGAAGTCAATGGGCGAGCCTGTATCCTTTTGCTGGCACAGGACCGGCGCAAGGAGGTCAAGGCAGCAAGGCAAGCGCGAAAATTGCAAGCGGATCTGCATCATGTCTCGCGGCTGAGCAGCATGGGCGAGATTGCATCTGGGCTGGCCCATGAGCTTAATCAGCCCCTGACGGCGGTCATGAACTATGTGCAGGCAGCCAAGCGGATAATGGATTCCGGCAGTGCAGAACAACGGCGAAGTATATCTGAGTATCTTGGAAAAGCCGCCGCGCAAACAGATCGTGCGGCCAAAATAATATCGGGTCTGCGTAAATTCATCGAGAAGAACGAGGCTGACCGATCGAAGGAAAACATCAACGACATTGTTGAGGAGGCCACAAAGTTGGTACTGCCCGGTGGAAGTACGCAGGACATCGAGTTGGTTCTCAATTTCTCCAATCAATTACAGCTTATCCTCGTCAACAAGATCCAGGTGCAGCAGGTTGTCGTAAATTTGGTACGCAATGCAGTTGAGGCCCTTGGCGAAACGAATGCGGCGGTCCTCACGATTACAACAGCAGATGCCGCGGATCACAGTATAATGATTGCTGTGGGCGACAACGGCCCCGGGATAGACGACGGGCAACTGCACACATTATTTGAGCCATTTGTGACAACCAAGAGCGACGGCATGGGCGTCGGTCTATCGATCTGCCGGACGATCGTTGAGGATCATGGAGGGCAGATCGAGGCCGAGCAAAATGCCGCCGCTGGCATGACATTCCACTTCACGCTGCCGCTCAACCCTGTCCAGGATGCTCCAGGTACTCAGG
>JAJRRE010000396.1 GCA_024279745.1 Alphaproteobacteria bacterium | reverse complement strand
TTTGCGCCAGATTGATAAGATCCGCTCCGAAGTCGGCATGGTGTTCCAATCCTTTAATCTGTTTCCCCATTTGACTGTGCTTGATAATTTATGTCTGGCGCCGGTTTGGGTGCGCAAAACACCGCGTGCCGAAGCTGAAAAAACTGCCATGATGTATCTTGAGAAAGTAAAGATCCCGGATCAGGCGCTGAAATATCCCGGGCAATTGTCCGGCGGGCAGCAGCAGCGCGTTGCGATTGCGCGCGCCTTATGCATGAACCCGCGCATTATGTTGTTTGATGAGCCGACATCGGCGCTTGATCCTGAGATGATCAAGGAAGTTCTCGATACGATGATTGAGCTGGCGCAAAGCGGTATGACCATGCTGTGTGTGACCCATGAAATGGGATTTGCCAAATCCGTTGCCGACCGTGTGATCTTCATGGATGCCGGCGAAATCGTTGAGCAGAACGAGCCGCAAGAATTCTTCAACAACCCTCAATCCGAGCGCACACAAAAGTTCCTGTCGCAGATTCTCAATCATTAGATTCGCCGGGACAATTTTTTCAATCGAAAATATGAAAGATATTGTCTGGGTGCCAGGACGAACGAATTGATATTTAGAGGTTTGATGCTGCTTGCTGTGTTGAACTTCTGCAAGAGTTGGCACTCATGTGAAGTCGTGTCTTGAAACCAAGGGCGGCTTCGCGTAGAGGGTCACTTTCACGGATGACATCCATCCGTTTAACAAGGAGGAACTACCAAGATGAAAACGGCATTAAAAATTGCCCTAGCTGGTGGTCTGGCTCTCGCTGGATCAATCAGTGCAGCTTCGGCTGGGACTGTTGACGAAATCAAGAAACGCGGCATGCTGGCATGTGGCGTGAGCCAGGGTCTGCCCGGCTTCTCAAATCCAGACAAGGCTGGTAAATGGAGCGGTCTGGACGTTGATCTGTGCCGTGCGATTGCGGCGGCTGTTCTGGGCGATGCCAATAAGGTGACTTATAAACCTTTGTCGTCAAAAGAGCGGTTTACCGCGCTGCAATCAGGCGAAGTTGATCTTCTGTCTCGCAACACCACCTGGACTTTGTCTCGCGACACCGCTCTTGGTCTCGATTTCCGCGCCGTCAACTATTATGATGGCCAGGGCTTCATGGTGCCAAAAAAACTGGGCATTAAAAGCGCTCTGCAACTGTCCGGCGCAGCTGTTTGCACCAATACCGGTACAACAACCGAGCTGAACGTGGCTGACTATTTCCGTGCCAATAAGATGGAATATAAAATCGTTGCGTTTGAAAAAGCCGACGAAGTTATCGCCGCTTATGATGCCGGTCGTTGCGACGTTTATACGACTGACCGTTCCGGTGTTGCCGCGCAGCGTCTGAAACTTGCCAAGCCTGGTGATCACATCGTGCTTCCGGAAATTATTTCCAAAGAGCCGCTTGGTCCTGCTGTTCGTCATGGCGATGCCAACTGGGGCGACGTTGTGAGCTGGGCCCATTACGCCATGTTAACTGGTGAAGAAATGGGTATCACTTCGGCTAATGTAGATGCTAAAAAATCGGCTACAGATCCAGCCGTTAAGCGTCTGCTGGGCACTGAAGGTGACATGGGTGCAAAGCTTGGTCTGCCAAAAGACTGGGCCTATCAGATCATCAAGCAGGTCGGCAACTATGCTGAAAGCTATGAGCGCAACGTTGGTGAAAAAACACCGTTGAAACTGGCTCGCGGCAAGAACGCATTGTGGACGAATGGTGGCCTGCAATACGCACCGCCAATTCGCTAAGACAAATCAGGCATCGCCCCGGCTTTCGAGCTGGGGCGATGTTGTTATAGCCGTTGAACGTGCAGGGGCGGTGTTATTTACGTGGGTCGTCATTCGAATAGATTTGGAAGCAGTCTAGGCTCAATAGTAAAATGTAATCACTGTTCATCCAGCAGCCACTGGTTTCAAGACGAGAACTGCAAACAACACGATCACTATTTAGAAAGTAATTACGGCTTACAAGGCGATCACTTTTTGAATGAATCGCCGGTAAATAACCGAATATAGAACTTTAAGTTTCTGGAAGGACGTAAACAATGGCTGTGGATACACAGGGTGCTCCCGCTGCCGGCTCGACGGCGAAGATGGCGTGGCTCTACGACCCCAAGATCCGCGGTATAATCAGTCAATTGATCCTTTTAGGCACGGTTGTTTTTGTCGGCTGGTTTCTGGTCTCCAATACCCTCCACAATCTTGAAAAGCAAAACATTGCATCAGGGCTTGGGTTTCTTGAAGAACCAGCCGGTTTCAGCATCGGCCAGGCCCTGATCCCCTATTCGGAAACGTCTTCTTATGGCCGCGTCTTTGTCGTCGGCCTGCTCAATACATTGTTTGTCGCCTTTTTCGGCATTATCGCAGCAACGATCCTGGGCTTTTTACTCGGTGTAGCGCGACTGTCAAAAAACTGGCTAGTTTCGACCATGGCGGGTGCCTATGTCGAGATCATGCGCAACATTCCGTTGCTGCTGCATATCTTCATCTGGTATTTTGCGTTGTGGCGCGACGTGCCGGGGCCGCGAGACAGCATGGAGCTGGGCGCGGGAATGTTCTTGAACAATCGCGGGTTTTACTTACCTGCGCCGGTGTTCGGCGAGGGTTCGATCTGGATGCTTTATGCGCTGATCGCCGCGATCGTTGCAGCATTCGTACTCAAGCGCTGGTCGGCGGCCAGACAATTGAAGACGGGAGAAAGATTCCCGGTCTTGCTAACATCTTTGGGCCTGCTGTTCGGATTGCCACTGCTTGCATTTTTCATAATGGGACGGCCCGTCGGGGTTGATCTTCCTTCATTGCAGGGGTTTAACTTCCGCGGCGGCCTGGTGATGAGCCCGGAACTGGTCTCCTTGTTCCTGGCTCTGGCGTCCTACACCGCGGCATATATCGCAGAAAACGTGCGCTCCGGTATTCTGGCCGTCAGCCACGGCCAGACAGAAGCGGCGATGTCGCTCGGGCTGTCTCGCGGGCAGGCGCTGCGGCTGGTTGTTGTGCCGCAAGCCTTGCGGGTGATTATCCCACCGCTGACGTCGCAATATCTCAATCTAACCAAAAACTCCTCACTCGCCACCGCGATTGCCTATCCCGATCTGGTCGCGACCTTTGCCGGCACAACGCTCAATCAGACCGGGCAGGCAGTGGAGATTATTTTCATAACCATGGCGGTTTATCTGGTGATTTCGCTTCTAACATCGGCATTTATGAACTGGTACAATTCTAGCGTTGCGCTGGTGGAAAGGTAGGAGAGAAAACATGGCTACCGATACATCAAAAGCTTTTGTGCGCCACACCGTTTCAGAAAGTCTGCCGCCGCCGGTGAATGAAAAAGGCATCATTGGCTGGATGCGCAAGAATTTATTCTCCAGCATCTCCAATGCTGTTTTGACGCTGATTGGTCTTTATTTCATCTATACGGTTGTCACAACAATATATGGCTTTGCCATTCGTGATGCGGTGTGGACAGGTGCAGATCGCAATGCGTGTTTGAGCGAAAAAGTGGGCCATGAAGTTGGCGCCTGCTGGACCTATATCAATGAGTATTTCGGACAGTTCATTTATGGTCGCTACCCTGACGCCGAGCGCTGGCGGGTTAACATCGTCTTCTTGCTGGGCGGGCTTGGGCTGCTACCGCTACTTATGCCGTCCATGCCCGGCAAGAAGTGGAATGTGCTGTTCCTGCTGGCCGTGTTCCCGGTGATTTCCTTTGTGCTGCTGCTGGGCGGTTATTTTGG
>JAJRRE010000395.1 GCA_024279745.1 Alphaproteobacteria bacterium | reverse complement strand
CGCAACGCCCGCGATAAACAAAAACAGTCCTTGCGGCCCCGCATAGCCCATGATTTGCGACGAGACAATTGGCCCGGCAATGGCGCCCAGCCCATAAGCAATGAGCAAGCCGGCGGAGACCTGCACCAATTGATCCGGATCGGCCAGATCATTGACCTGCGCCGCCGACAATGGATAGATCGTAAACGCAAACCCGCCATAAGCTGCGGCAAACGCAAACAGCACCCAGCTCGCCTCGCCGGTCGCCCATACTATCCCCAATGCACAAAAAATGGCAGCGATGGCCACAAGAATTAAAATTGTGCGCCGGTCCAGTTGATCAGACAACCGGCCGACGGGAAATTGCAGCACCATGCCGCCCAGAATTATGCTGGCCATGAACGCCGATACCTGCGCAAAGGATAAGCCGCTCTCGGCAGCATAGATCGGCCCCAGACTATTCAGCGAGGCGTTGTTAAAGCCCGCTGCGATAGTGCCGACAACGCCCACCGGGGATGTCGCGAATAATTTGGCAAAAGCCATGCGCTGCGGCGTTACCGGTTTGGGAGCGCTGGCCTGTGTCAGCAGGATTGGCACTAAAGCAAGCGAGAAGATTATCGACGAAATGACAAAGAGCTGAAACTGCCCTGGATGGGCGACCGTCAGCAAAAATTGCCCGAGCCCGGCGCCCAGATAATTGGTGACCATATAAAGCGACAGCACCCGGCCCCGGGTCTTGTTGGTGGAGCGCTCATTGATCCAGCTTTCCGCCACCATGATCATGCCGGCCATACAGAACCCGGCGACGACCCTGAGAATGCCCCAGGTGATCGGGTCAATGCGCAATAAATGCGCGAGCACCGCTACGGACATGATCGATGCAAAGGCGGCGAAGGAGCGGATATGGCCAACGGCGGCGACAAAGCGCACGGCATAGATTGCGCCAAGCAGCAGCCCAACGAAATAGCCGGACATGATAAAGCCGGTGGTCTGGGTCGAGAACCCTTCCAACTTGGCGCGCAGGCCCAGGAGAGTGCCGAACAGACCATTGGCCAGCAGCAGCAAACCGTAGCTGAGCAGCAAAGAGGCGATGGATCGAATTGTGTTCCACATGGCAGGGCATCTCGCAATCGGCGCAATTTAAGCTGCGCGGCATAACGGCTGAAATTTTCGATTGCGCCTAACCACGCGATTTGGCAAGTGAAACTTTTGCGCAGCGCGACTTTATTTAAAAGTAAACCAGTCCCGGTAACAGCTGCTGTATCAGCAAAAAGCGCGCAGCCTTGGCCACGCGCTTTATAAGTATGTTTCTTTGTTGGCCTTGGCTGGGTTGGCCTTGACTGGGCCTAATCGAAATTAGACCTCAGAGTAGTTCAGACTTAGATCGAATTACCACGGGCTGCAAGCGCAGCCCCGCTGACAGTTCGGCGCGTCATTATGCGGCAGCATGTAAGACATGACGCAGGCCCGAGCTTTGCTCGGATTAGCCGTGAGCGAAAAGAAACCGGAGCATTCCATCCAAGCGCGAAACGCCTTAGGCTGTTTCCAGACGTCTGCCGGAGCGGTTGTTGTTTTTATTGCGCCGCGCTTTGTTCTGGTTTGGCTTGCCTGCGTTGGAACCGGTGCTGGCGCCGCCGCTGCGGCCGCCCCCACTGTTGCTGCGGCCATTGCCGCCGCTGTTGCCGTTGCCACTACCGCTGTGGCCGTTGCCACCGCTGCCACTGCCAGCTCTGGAGCCGCGTGATTTGCCCGAGGCGTTAGCCCCATTCGCGTTTCCAGCCCCGGCATCGGATCGGGTTCTGGGCTTATAGCCGCCCTCCTGGCGCTGATCACCTGCCGCCTTATTGCGTGCTTTACTGCCGGTACGTTTGTTGCGCGATCCTGCCGGCGATGACGCCCCGCGCCCCGCGCCCGCTGCGCCGCCGCGTTCACTCGTCTCAGCACCATCACGCTCATAAATTCGGCGTTGGGCCCCGTCGCCGCGCCCGTTGCCCGTGTTGCCACGACGTTTGGCACCATCGCGTTGGCCTTGTCCCTGGCCCCGATGGTGCTCTTGCCCATCGCTCCGGCGAGATCGGCGATTATTTTCTTTGCTCCCTGCTCCGGCTTTACCGTCAGTTCCAGCCTCGCCGTGCAATTGTGCCGCGCGCGAAGCCATTGGATCAAACCCGGCTTCCTTGCGCTGACCGGTACCCTGGCGCTCATCTCGTGCACCGCGTCCGCCGCGATCCTGCCGCGATCCACCGGTACCAGCGCCGCGTTCATCGGAACGACCGCGCCCCTCAGACCGGCCACGACCGCCAGCCCCAGCTCCACGTCCATCGGAACGACCGCGACCGCCAAAACCGCCACGACCGCTGGTCGCGCCTCGACCGCCGGTCGCGCCGCGCTGGCGTGGCTCGGACTTTTCAACTTCCAGCTCGCCGTCTTTGCGCCGGTCTTCGCTAGGGATCGACTGCTTGGTCAGCCGCTCGATGGCGCGCAGCAAATGCCGTTCGCCGCCGTCACACAATGAGATCGCGCTGCCAGATGCGCCAGCCCGCGCCGTGCGCCCAATCCGGTGCACATAAGCTTCCGGTACTTCAGGCAGATCATAATTGATGACATGGGAAACGCTATCGACGTCGATCCCGCGCGCGGCGATATCCGTCGCCACCAGCACCTTAATCCTATCATTGCGAAAGCCGTTCAGGGCCTGCTCGCGCTGGCGCTGGCTTTTGTTGCCGTGAATGGCGGCGACACCAACATTACGCCCATCGAGGAATTTCGCCACCTTGTCGGCGCCGCGTTTGGTGCGGGTGAAAATCAGCGTGCGCGATAATTCGCTTTGTTCGAGCAGCTCGCCGAGCAGCGCCCGCTTCTTTGAGGTCTCAACAAAAATGATCCGCTGCGCAATCCGCTCAACCGTGGACGAGACCGGCGTCACCGTTACTTTAATCGGATCTTCAAGAAACTCCTTGGCCAGCTTGGCGATTTCACGCGGCATGGTGGCGGAGAAAAACAGGGTCTGATGATCGCGCGGCAAAGCGGCGACGACGGTACGGATAGGTTTGACAAAGCCCAGATCGAGCATCTGGTCGGCTTCGTCCAGCACCAGAATTTCAGTGCTGCCCAGGTTGGCATGGCCTGACTGCATATGATCGAGCAAACGGCCCGGCGTCGCAATCAGGATATCAATACCGCGTGCCAGCGCCTTGATCTGCGGACGCGGGGCAACGCCGCCAAAAATGGTCGAAATGCTCAGGTTCATATGCCGGCCATAAACCTTGAAGCTGTCGGCGATCTGCGAGGCCAGCTCACGGGTTGGCGACAAAACCAGCACCCGGCAGCCACCTTGCGGCGCGCGCCCTGGGTCTTCGTTCAGCTGGTGCAGGATCGGCAGGGCAAAGGCGGCGGTCTTGCCGGTTCCTGTTTGCGCAATGCCCAGCAGGTCGGCGCCCGTTAGCACAGCTGGAATAGCTTTGGCCTGAATTGGTGTCGGCGTGTCATAACCCTCAGCGGTTAGAGCTTTCAGGATCGGAGCCGCCAGGCCGAGTTCGTTAAATTTGGTCACGTAGTATCTATCTTTCTAATGAAATCTGAGCCAAATGACATCCGCGCGCCCGAAGCAGACCCCGCGTGCTGACAAACGGCACACAAGCTGATAAGGCAGCGCAGAGCAAAGCTCAGGCTTCTTGACTTTATTGGACGCTCTACCGCGCGGTGAGCTGTCTTGGATGGGAAATAATTTAAGCGCGCTCATTAGGGGGGTGTACAAGGGCCCGGAGCGCGGGGTTAACGCGCCGTCTGGCCGGGACAAGTCCCCTCACGCGGCATGAGCGCCGCTGCTATCGCCGTGATGACGATGGCGCGCTTGTTTCATATT
>JAJRRE010000394.1 GCA_024279745.1 Alphaproteobacteria bacterium | reverse complement strand
TATGGCTCGACATCGGCGTCATGCGCCATCATCCGCACCTATTATTCCGCTTATGAGACCTGCGCGCTAGCCTATGAGGGCTGGCATTACTGGAATGACTGGCGCGGCTATGTCGACGTGGAAGACGAGCTTGGCCTGATCAAATATTTTAATACCGGCTGTCTGGTCATCAAGACCGATAAGAATAAGGATCTGCAACACATCCGCACCATGATGGACCAGATCGACTGTCCCTATCAGCATGTGGCGGTGGACGAGATCGGCAATTATATGCCCGGCGTTGATGTCAGCGCTTATTACCCGGCCAAACTGGCCGATGATGAGGGCTTTGGTGAGCCGACCGGCGGGCAGATCAATGGCGCTATTTTTTTCCCCACGGGCGGCTATGTGAACGATCCCAAATTATCGACTCATAATGTGCAGCGCGCGGCCGAAGCTCATGGCGCCAAATTTTTGTTCAACACCAAAGTCACCTCTATCAACGTTGAAGACGGGCGCGTGAGCGGCGTGGCGTTATCCGATGGATCGGTCGCGCGCGCGCGCGTTGTGGTGAATGTCGCCGGGCCCCATTCGAGCAAGATTAATGAAATGGCCGGGGTAGCAAACGACATGCGCATGTCGACGCGGGCGCTGCGCCATGAGGTGGCACATGTACCGGCGCCGAAAAGTTTTGAGCCCGCACAGCCCGTGGTCTATTCCGACAATGACATTCAGACCTATGTGCGGCCCGACCGAGACAATCATGTGCTGATTGGATCGGAAGATCCTGAATGCGATGCGCGCGAATGGGTGGACGATCCCGATCGTTACGATCTCAATTTTTCCGAGCAGTGGAAAACCATGGTCATGCGCGCTGGGCAACGTTTCCCGGAGCTTGGCATTCCCGATAGCGCCAAAGGCGTTGTGGCGCTTTATGATGTTTCGGAAGACTGGATGCCGATTTATGATTGTTCCAGTCTGCCGGGGTTCTATATGGCCTGCGGTACCAGCGGCAACCAGTATAAGAACGCTCCGGTAGTCGGCAAAATGATGTGCAGCTTAGTCGAGCAATGCGAAGCAGGGCACGACCATGATGCCGATCCGGTTCTCTTTCATTTGAGCAACATTGATCATGATATCTCTATTGGCTTTTTCTCGCGCAATCGAAAAATCAATAAAAACTCCAGTTTCTCTGTGCTGGGTTAAAACGGTGCGCGGTTTTTACCGAGGGGCACCGATATTTGTGAGCACCAGAGTAGTTCAGACTTAGTTTAAATCACCACGGGCTGCAAGCGCAGCCCCGCCAATCGTTTGGCGCGCACGCGCAGGTCCGAGCACTGCTCGGAAATAGCCGTGAGCGATAAGAAATGAGAGCGTTTCAATCTAAGCCGTAAACGCTCTAGAATAGATGATTGGAGCTGATTTCGCGCAGTAATTTGCGCTGCATCGCGCGCTCAAACCCAGCGTAATCCGGTGCGCTTTCGGCAAAGGCCCCGTCTCCGCCAATCACGAAGCTGGTATAATACTCAACAAGCGCCGGGGATTTGTGGGGGACGGCGAGGCCATTGATCGTTATGCCTGCGCGCACGGTGATGTCGCGTTGAAAGATCGGCGAGGCGTTGACATTATTAGTCCCGTCGCCAGCGATGTCGATCACGCGCCGGTCGGCATCAAAGGGCGCGGAAGCAATCGCCTTGCGGCTGAATTTAATGGCGGTACCGATGTCGGTGGCGCCATCACGATAGCGGCGCGGCATTCGAGAAATCTTGCCGGCGAGGTTGCGCAATTCCCGCAGATGCGCCACGCAGGTCCAGCCTATTGTCACGGCCTGCTCGACAAATCCCGACCATTGAATGACGCAAATAGCGATAACGCCCAGCCTCCCGGACAAAATAGCTTTCTCAATCTGCGGCGTTGCCAGCGCCCTGGCCAGGCCCGTCGTCATCAGTTTGAAGTCAGCCGCATCGATGCTTGACGACACATCAAGTGCCAGGACCAATACAAGATCGACCTTGCCGGGCTGGTTTTTTGTATGTTCTGCGAGCGTGCTGGTTGTCATGATCAGTGCGAACAACACCATCATCAGCACAGGGTAACGTTTTGGCTGCATGGGGCAGCATAGACGAAACCGCAAACTATTTCACGACTAATACCGGGCATTTGGATAGGGTTTCGACCCGGTGCGAGACGCCGCCGCGCAATATGCCTTCCATGTCGCCCATGCCGCGTGAGCCAATTACGATCATGTCGGCTTTGTAGGTCTTGGCGCGGTCAATGATTGAGCGGGCAATGGGGCCTTCGTCAGATTCGATTTCGACATTTTTTACGCCCGCCTTGCGCGCTTCGCTCAAAGCGCCGGACAGCAAGAATTGTGCGCCCTTGCGCAGCAGTTCAGGGTCAAAGGTCTGTAAATGTTCCGCCTTGGCAAAGACCCGCAAGGATTCGGGTAGTTTGTAAGGTCTGATCACGTGATAGAGCAACAGCTCGGCGTCCATTGCCTTGGCGATTTGCGCCCCAAAGGCGACGCCGCTCAATGAATGTTTGGACCCGTCAACGGCAATCAGAATTCTCTTAATCGTCATAACCGCTCTCCATTAATATGTGCCGGACGTTAATAAGGACTTGCTGCTTTGTCGCCGACAGGTGTGGCTTTTTCAAAGCCGTGCAAGACCTGCTGCGGTGCGTTTTCTGCTTTGGTAATTTCTTCCATCGAGCGGTGGCAGGAAATAAAGTGGCCCGGATGCGG
>JAJRRE010000393.1 GCA_024279745.1 Alphaproteobacteria bacterium | reverse complement strand
GACTAGCAATTCCCGGCCCCACCAATATGCCGTTTGAAATTCGCAGCGCCATGGATGTGGCGTTGCAGGATCACCGGGCGCCGGACTTTGGCGACTTCGTTCTGCCCTTATTGCGCGATGTGAAGGACGTGTTTCGCACCAAGGAAGGCCATGTGTTGTTGTTCTCCGGCTCAGGCACATCGGGCTGGGAAGCGGCGCTGACCAATACGTTGTCGCCGGGTGATAAAGTGTTGAGCGCAGTTTTTGGACAATTCTCGCTGCTGTGGGGAAATATGTGCCGCAAGCTGGGATTGCAGCTGGTGGAAAAAAATGTCGAATGGGGCGAGGGAACACCGCTTGATTTTTATGAGCAAATGCTTGGCGCCGATAAGGCCCATGAGATTAAAGCGGTGCTGGTTTGCCATAATGAAACGGCAACCGGTGTGACGTCCGATGTCGGCGCCGTGCGCAAAATCCTGCAGGATCTGGAGCATCCCGCTTTGCTGATGGTTGACGGGGTCAGCTCCATTGGTTCAATTGATTTTCGCATGGATGAGTGGGGCGTCGATGTTGCTGTCGCCGGATCGCAAAAGGGCTTCATGATGCCGACGGGACTGGCTATTGTCGGTGTCAGCGCCAAAGCCATTGAAGCGACCAAAGCAGCAAAGTTCCCACGCTGTTTTCTCGACTTTAACGACATGATCAAAATGAACGACGGCGGTTATTTCCCCTATACACCGGCGACCACGTTGCTGCATGGCCTGCGCGCCTCGCTCGACATGATGAAGGCCGAAGGGCTGGACAATATCCATGCGCGCCATAACCGTCTGGCAACGGGTGTGCGCAAGGCGGTCAGTGCCTGGGGGTTAGAGCTATGCGCTAAAACACCAGCGCTTTATTCCGACACGGTCAGCGCCATTGTCGTGCCTGAACAGAACGACGCCAATGACGTGATCAAAAACGCTTACTATCGCTATAATCTTTCGCTGGGCGGCGGGCTGACCAAAGTCGCGGGCAAGGTGTTTCGCATCGGCCATCTGGGTTATCTCAATGAGCTGATGCTGCTCTCAGCACTGGGCGGCGCGGAAATGGCCATGCTCGATAGCGGTATCAAGATCGAAGCGGGCAGCGGCGTTGGTGCGGCAGTTGAGTATTACCGCTCGACGTCGACTGTGGCGGCGATCGCCAAAGCCGCTTAGATGGCAATCACCAGGGCGGCTTAACAGTCTGCCAGGCAGATGATAAATTTCAACACAGGCTAACAGCCCGGCACATCTTTTATAGCGCCGGGTTTGTTGTTTTTTCATTCCCGTCCTTGCGCCATATCAAAGCTTCCTTGCGGCTTTTTGCTACAACTTGACTTGCGACGAGACGTGATCGCCGCAGTCGAATTTGTTGGCGATCAAAAGCCCAAGGGAGACTGTTATGAGACGGAGTGTAACTTTCATATCCATTATGTTTAGCGCCCTTTTGGGGGCACCGTTAGCAAGCCACGCCGACGGCAACCCAGCCAAGGCGGAAACTGATAGTTTTGCCATAGCGCGCGGCGGGCAATACTATGATAAATGGTGGGCGGTCATTGATGCCGATGCCCCGGGGCAGACACATGCTGCTTATCCGGCCACGGGCAAAAAGCAAGGCGCGGCCACTTGGCGCTGCAAAGAGTGTCATGGCTGGGATTATAATGGCGCGGACGGCGCCTATGCGACCGGCTCGCACGCCACCGGTATTAAAGGCATAAGAGTAATGGCTGGTGTCGCCCCGAAAGTGATTGCAAAGATAATTCGCACCAAACCGCATAACTATTCCAAAGCGCTGCTGCCTGATAAAGCGCTTGCAAAGCTGGCCCTATTTGTCAGCAAGGGGCAGATCGACATGGCTCGGTTCATCGATAGCAGGACAAAAAAGGCGAAGGGAGATCGCGGTCGCGGCGCCCGGTTCTACCAGACAGTCTGCGCCAACTGTCACGGCTTTGACGGCAAAAAGATCAATTTCAAGACCGAAAAAGAGCCCGAATTTATTGGAACCATTGCGCAGGAAAATCCGTGGGAGTTTTTGCATAAGGTTCGCCATGGGCAACCGGGGCAGGTAATGCCGGCGTTGATCGCGCTTGATGTGCAAGATGCGGTCGATATCACCGCCTATGCGCAGACCCTGTCGGTTAAATAGGCACTGTTGTACCTTCCGCCTTTCCTTCGCAATGTCAGGGACGTATTTTGCTGACATTGCGCGCCGCAATCTTGGTTGACGCGGGAGTGATCTCATGTTCAAAACGCGACTTGGTGTTTTCAATTAATGGATCATGGCAAAGGCGAGGGCACGGGATCAATGGCGGAAGCGGAACTCATTGACGGCAAGGCGTTCGCAGCGGGTCTGCGCAGTAAAGTCGCGGATGAAACGGCCAAGTTGAAAGCGGGTCATGGCATTACGCCGACATTGGCTGTTGTGCTCGTGGGCTCGGACCCGGCCTCGCAGGTCTATGTAAAGAGCAAATCCAAACTGGCCAAGAAGGCCGGGCTCAATGCCATCGATAAACCCATGGCAGAAACCGCCAGCGAAGCCGACGTGCTTGCCGTCGTTGAAGAGCTGAATAATGACCCGAATGTGCATGGCATTTTGGTACAACTGCCGGTGCCCAAACAGATCAATAGCAACAAAATCCTGCGCACCATTTCACCGGACAAAGACGTTGACGGCTTTCACCCCGTTAATGTCGGCCTGTTAACCAGCGGGCAGATGGATCAGGCCTTTGTACCGTGCACGCCGCTGGGTTGTCTGTTGATGCTGCAAGATCGGCTTGGCGATATGAGCGGCGCGCGGGCCGTGATCATCGGGCGCTCCAATCTGGTTGGCCGGCCGCTGGCCGCGTTGTTATTGGGCGAAAACTGTACCGTAACTTTGACCCATTCGCGCACGAAAAACATCGCAGAAGAATGCCGCCGCGCCGACATATTGATCGCAGCGGTTGGCGTGCCGGAAATGGTGCGCGGCAGTTGGATCAAGCCCGGCGCTGTGGTGATCGATGTCGGGATCAACCGGGTGCCTGGAGAAGGAAAAGGCGAGAGCGAAGGCGCCAAGCCGCGGCTGGTCGGCGATGTGGCCTTCGATGAGGCGCGCCTGGTGGCCAGCGCCATAACGCCCGTCCCCGGCGGTGTCGGGCCGATGACCATTGCCTGCCTGTTGGCCAATACGGTGCGTGCCGCCTGTCAGCTTAACGGGATCGCGCCGCCTGACTGGTCCTGATATAGGGCGCACCTGAGGGGGCGGGGACATGCTATCGGCCAAGCGATTTGACGCAGCCTGCGCCAATCATCCACCTCTCGACACAGCTTTGGTGCCATGACAATATTGCCGTTCAATTTCGGGGGATTTAAGCGCAATGCAGATCACTTATCAGCCCGCTTTGGCGCGCATTTTCAGCGCAGTCAGTTGGCAAAACGTCACTCAAACCGCGCCGCCAAACGACAGATTTGGTAAAGCAGCGGCGCTCGGCGCTTTGGTCGCCGTGGCGGTCATAGTCCTGCCCGGTATGTTATCGAATAGCGAACATGATAACAGCGTGACCAACGGTGCCAGCACCGCCAGTGCCAAAGACAAAGCGCCGTTCGATGCCGCAAAGGTGCCACCGGGGGGCGAAGTGTTTATCGGCGCCTATGGCGGTGTGCCCTACACCTATAACAGCGACGTCAAATTCAAGAAAACCGACGTCACCGATCTAACCGTCAAAGATGTCGCCTGGGACGGCAAGCCGTTTAAAGCGCCGATCTATTACGGCATTCGTGTCGCGCGCTGGTCCGACGTTTCGCCCATTGGTGCGATGGTCGATTTCACCCATGGCAAAGTTTACTCGCAGCGCGAACAGGTGGTGGACCTGGAAGGTAAGCGCGAGGGCAAGACGCTGTCGCCCAAGGCCAAGATCAAAGAAATTTTCCACCATTTTGAATTTACTCACGGCCATAATATGCTGACCCTGAATGGCCTCTACCGATTGCCGCGGCCTCATGCGCGGCTCAGCCCTTACGTCGGCGCCGGCTTTGGCATTGCGTTGCCCCACTCGGAAGTTCAGTTTAAGGGATCGAGCGTGCGCACCTATGAATATCAATATACCGGTCCGGTGTTTCAATTCCTGATCGGGATGGAGTTCCGCATTCCGCGCCTGTCCTATTTCTTTGAGTATAAATTCACCGCCGCCAGCTATGAAGTGCCCCTGACCAAACGCGATGGCGGCTATCTGTTCGGCGATCTGTATCGCCAGTTCAAACGCTGGTGGAGCGGCAAAGCGCCCAAAAACGGCTTTGCTTATACGACACTCATCTCCCACCAAATGATTGGCGGCATGGGCGTGCGGATCAGCCGGGCACCAGCAGCACCTTAAGCACCGCGAGGCTGAAGATCCTACTCAGCTGCGATCAGGGTCGGGGCTGGGGGTACAAGGCCAAGCTGCTCGCGTGCTTCAATGCGCAACGTATCAATTGGCTGCAGTTTTTTGCCGTCTTTATAATGCCAGAAAGTCCAACCGTTGCAGGCGGTCTTGCCCTGCACCTGGGCACCCAGCCGGTGAATGGAGCCCTGCGCGCCTTTGTGAGCAAGCGTGCCATCAGCGCGAACCTCGGCCGACAACCGCGCGCGCGGATCATAGAGCTTGGCGCCCGGCTGCAACATGCCCAGCTCCACAATTGTGCCAAACGGGACTTTGGGCGCCGCGCGTTTCGACGGCATGGTCTGGACCGCGGACGCGGGCAGTTTCTTGACGCCGTCAATGCGCGCCTGAGCGATGTCTGCATAACCTTCATCGCGTTCAATGCCGATCCATTTGCGGCCCAGCCGTTTGGCCACCGCGCCGGTGGTTCCGGTCCCAAAAAACGGATCAAGTACGACATCGCCCGGCTTTGTCGTCGCCAGTATAATCCGGTGCAGCAGACCTTCAGGCTTTTGCGTTGGATGGGCTTTGCTGCCCTGGTCATTCTTCAGCCGCTCACCACCCGAACAAATTGGAATGAGCCAATCAGAGCGCATTTGCAGATCGTCGTTGAAAGCCTTCATGGCTTCATAATTGAAGGTGTAGCGTGATTTTTGATCGCGGCTGGCCCAGATCAATGTCTCATGGGCATTGGTAAAGCGGCGGCCGCGAAAGTTCGGCATCGGATTGGTTTTGCGCCAGATCACGTCGTTGAGCATCCAATAGCCCAGATCCTGCAGGGCTGTGCCCAGGCGGAAAACATTGTGGTAGGAGCCGATGACCCAAATGGCGCCGTCGGGTTTGAGGACACGGCGACATTCTGCAAGCCAGGCTCTGGTGAAACGGTCATATTCTTCAAAGCTGGAGAATTTATCCCACTCATCATCAACGCCATCAACGCGGCTATTATTATTCGGCCGCAGCAGATCATTTTCAAGTTGCAGATTATAGGGCGGGTCGGCAAAGATGAGATCGATGGATTGGCCAGGAAGTGAGCGCAGCGCCTCGACGCAATCGCCGCGCAAAATCTGGTTGGTTTTGCCGGCCCGGTTTTGTGGTGATTTGTGCTGAGGAGTTGTTCGCTTAGGTTTGGCGCGCTGCGGTGCGGAGCGCGATGTCGCTGGACGGGTTGTCTTGCGGGGACCGTTGACCATTACCATGAAGCTTTACTCTTTACTGTTTACAACAAAACGATGCGGTTACAATACGCCGCCAAGCGACAGCCGGG
>JAJRRE010000028.1 GCA_024279745.1 Alphaproteobacteria bacterium | reverse complement strand
GCGGGAGCTGGCCGGATTGATGGATCAGTTTCCCGATGAATAAAGAATAACAACTGGAAAAGATACACAATGGTTGAACGGACGCAAGAAGAGATAGACCGCGTTAGAATTGCAACGCAGCAATTGTCGGAAGAAACCAAACGCGCAAGTGTGCTGGGCCAGCAATTAGGACGCGTAATGGTAAGTGCGTTCAAAGATATTGCGGTGAAGGGAAAGGGGTTGCGCGAGGTGCTGAGTTCGCTGACGCAGAGCCTATCGAAAATGGTACTGAATGCCGCTTTCAAACCGCTTGAAAAAGCACTTGGCGGAGCGTTTACGAATTTGTTGTCAAATGCGCCGCTGGAATTTGCAAAAGGCGGCGTGTTTAATCAGTCGATGCCGATACCTTTCGCCAAGGGAGGCGTTATTTCCGCGCCAGTATCATTTCCGCTGGGACGAGGCCAGATGGGACTGGCGGGCGAGGCAGGAGCCGAAGCGATTTTGCCGTTAACGCGCGGCAGCGATGGGCGCCTTGGGGTCGCGGCACAGGGCGGCGGCGGCGTCAATGTGACCTTTAACGTGCAATCGCCAGATGCGGCAAGCTTTGCGCGCTCAGAATCCCAAATTGCAGCCATGCTGGCCCGCGCGGTCGGGCAGGGGCAGCGCAATTTATAACGCAGCTGATCGCGCGGTCGACACTTGCGCCTGCGAAGCGCCAATAAGTGTCGGGGTGAAAAATGCGGCGCGAAAGATATCCTCTGCAACATGAATGTCGCCGATACTGAGCGACAAGACTGAATGCAATGCCATAGGAGTGATAGGGCAATGAATTTTCATGAAGTGCGGTTTCCGACAACTATCTCGCGTGGCGGCCAGGGGGGGCCAGAACGGCGCACGGATGTAGTGGTATTGGGGTCGGGGTTTGAAGAGCGCAACAGCCGGTGGTCTGATGGACGGCGAAACTTTAATGCCGGCTATGGGATCAAGTCACTGGACGATCTTCATACGGTGATCGAGTTTTTCGAAGAAAGACGCGGCCGCCTTTATGGCTTTCGCTGGCGCGATTATGCCGATTGGAAATCGGGACCGCCGCAACAGCAACCAGGACTGGGTGATCAGCGAATTGGCACCGGTGATGGCATTGCCACCGTCTATCAATTGCTGAAAGTTTATGGGTCGGTTCATGCGCCCTGGTCGCGCATTATTTCAAAGCCCGTACAAGGGAGCGTGATGATTGCCGTTGCCGGGAGCGAAAAAATCGAAACCGTTGACTACACAATCGATTACGCAACCGGGATTGTTACCTTTCTGCCAGGTAAAGAACCATTGGCCGGAACGAGCGTTACAGCCGGTTTCGAATTTGATGTGCCGGTGCGTTTCGACAGCGACAAACTGGAAGTTTCGCTAAGTGGGTTCTCGCATGGCGCCATTCCTTCAATACCGATTATCGAGGTGCGCGTATGAAAACGATACCGGTAGCGCTGCAAGCGCATTTGGACACCGGCGCGACAACCATGTGTTGGTGCTGGCGTCTGACGCGGCGCGATGGACTGCGTCAGGGCTTTACCGATCATGATCGGGAATTGTTGTTTGACGGGACGGCATTCGAGGCCCTAAGCGGCTTCGGTGCTAGCGAGATCAAGGACAGCGTAGGGCTTAGTGTCGATAATCTAGATGTTGCCGGTGCGGTGTCGTCGGCCAGCTTGAACGAAGACGATCTGGCGGCAGGGCTTTACGATGACGCGGGTGTTGAAATCTTTCGCGTTAATTGGGCCGATCCGGCGCAGCGTGTTTTGATGCGGTCCGGCTCGCTGGGGGATGTGCGCCGTGTGGGCGGGGCTTTTACTGCAGAAATACGCGGCTTGGCCCATTATCTACAGCAACCCAAAGGGCGCCTGTTTCAATATGGCTGCGACGCGGATGTTGGGGACGGGCGCTGCGGCGTTGCGGTAGCCGAAGCAGCGTTCACCGGCAGCGGCGCAATTACAACCGCATATTCTGCGCGAAAATTCGATGTGTCGGGATTGGGAGCCTATGGAAGCGAATGGTTTCAACGTGGACTTCTGCGTTGGACAAGCGGCGCCAATGTTAATCGAACCATTGAAATCAAACGCCATCTAGTCAAAGCCGGGGGCGCAGTGGAATTGGAGTTATGGCAAGAGATGGCGCAGAATTTGGTGATCGGCGACGGCTTTACCGTAAGCGCGGGGTGCGACAAGCAGTTTGAAACCTGCAAGAGCAAATTCGCCAATGGCATTAACTTTCGCGGATTTCCACATATGCCCGGCAATGATTTTGTCACGGGCCGCGCCGTCCAAGATGGTACCAATGACGGAGCACCCAGATGAAAGATAACAATGCGACTTATGGCGCCGGTTCTAAGGTCGAGGTTTTCGCGAGACAAGGTGCAACAGTTGCGAGAGCAATCCACCATAGCCGCGATAAGGTTGTGGACGCGGCGCGCGCGTGGATCGGAACGCCCTATCATCATCAAGCCAGTTTGTGCGGTGTGGGAACCGATTGCCTTGGCTTGATCCGGGGCGTTTATCGCACGTTATACGGCAAAGAAGCGGCCAGCGTACCAGGCTATTCACGCGACTGGGCCGAGGCAGCGCGCGAAGAGACAATGCTCGATGCGGCGGGAAAACATCTCATCTCAATTGCTGTGAGTGATGCTCGCCCGGCGGATGTTGTCATATTTCGCTGGCGCGCAGGGTTTGTTGCAAAACACGCCGCTATTCTTTCGAGTGACACGAAAATGATCCACGCCATCGAAGGCGCGCCGGTCAGTGAAGTCACGTTGTCACCATGGTGGCGCCGGCATATGGCAGGCGCGTTCTCTTTTCCAGGAAGTTTTGCATAATGGCTACATTAGCTTTATCGGCTGTGGGATCAGCCGTCGGCAGTGCGCTATTGCCCGGCGGTGTTTCGGTCCTGGGTGCTTCGCTGAGCGGCGCCATGATTGGACAACAGTTGGGGGCGCTTGCCGGGTCCTATGTTGATCAAGCGCTGTTTGGGGTATCGGGGCAAGCGCGCACATTCACCGGCCCGCGCCTGTCTGATTTAAGCATTACCGCTTCAAGCGAAGGCGCGGCTATCCCCAGGCTTTATGGGCGCGCGCGGCTGGGCGGCCAGATCATTTGGGCGACCAATTATGAAGAAGAAATCATCAAAACGACAAGCGGCGCCAGCAGCGGCGGCGGTGGAAAAGGCGGCGGCGGTAGTAGCGGCGGGGCAAGCACTACGCAAATCGAGTATCGCTATTATGCCAATTTTGCGGTCGCCGTAGCCGAAGGTGAAATTTCCTCAATTGACCGCGTCTGGGTTGATGGCCGGGTGTTGGATCTGTCGCAATTCACCTATAGGATTTATAAAGGTGATCAAACGCAGCTGCCCGATAGCCTGATAGAAGCCAAAGAAGGTGCGGGCAACGCTCCTGCTTATCGCGGTGTTGCTTATATCGTTTTTGAGCGAATGGCGATTGCTCAATTTGGCAACCGAATACCGCAATTGTCTTTTGAAGTGCATCGCTCGGTGGATGAATTCCATAGGCTTGTTCGCGGCGTAACGGTTATTCCTGGCTCTGGTGAATTTGTCTACGGACCCGGTAGCGTTGATCATGTCATCGGCGGTGGTCAAAGCGAAGCTGAAAACATACACACCAAACAAGGGGGAACCGATTGGACTGTCTCCATCGGGCAGCTGGAAGATGCTTTGCCCAATGCGAAATCTGTATCGTTGGTTGTGAGCTGGTTTGGCACGGATATGCGGGCCGGGCAGTGTCAATTACGTCCCGGTGTTGAGCTGGCGGCCAAAGACACCAGTCCGCTTGTGTGGTCCGTGGCAGGGCTGGCGCGCTCAGCTGCGCATCTGGTCAGCCAAAAAGATGGCAAAGCGGCTTATGGCGGAACACCCAGCGACAATAGCGTTGTAGCGGCCCTTCAAGACCTTAAGGCGCGCGGCATTAACGTAACGTTTTCCCCGTTCTTGCTAATGGACATTGCCGACGCGAATGGCCTTGTCGATCCTTACACCGGTGCGCTCCCGCAACCCAGCTATCCCTGGCGCGGGCGAATAACGATTGATCCGGCGCCCGGCTTGGCTGGCAGTCCAGATAAGAGCGCGGCAGCTGGCGCGCAAATCGCAAATTTCGTAGGAACGGCGCAGATTACCGATTTCAGTATTGCCGGCACTAGTGTGATTTATTCCGGTCCGGCAGAGTGGAGCTTGCGGCGCATGATTTTGCACTATGCGCATTTGTGCAAAGCGGCCGGGGGCGTTGATGCGTTCGTGCTATTATCGGAATTGCGCGGGCTAAGCTGGGCACGCGATGGTGCAGGCTCTTATCCGTTTGTAACTGCGCTGACGGCGCTGGCATCAGATGTGCGCGCCGTGCTCGGCCCGACCACCAAGATTACATATGCTGCCGACTGGTCTGAATATTTTGGCCATCAGTCTGCGGATGGATCTGGCGATGTATATTTTCATCTTGATCCATTATGGGCCTCGCCGGATATTGACGCCATTGGTATCGACGTCTATTGGCCGCTGTCTGATTGGCGCGAGGGACGTAGCCATCTGGATTGGCAGAACGGCGTGCGGGCGATCCATGATCTGGATTATCTGAAAGGCAATTTGTTTGCCGGAGAGGGGTTCGATTGGTATTATGCCAGCAAGGCCGATCGAGACAGTCAACAACGCACGCCGATCACCGATGGCGCGGGCAAACCCTGGATTTATCGCTTCAAGGATTTGAAAAGCTGGTGGCTAAATTCGCATTATAACAGACCTGCCGGCGTAGAACTGCTGACGCCGACACAGTGGACGCCGCAATCAAAACCGGTATGGATCATGGAGCTGGGTTGCGGTGCGGTGGACAAAGGGGCCAATCAGCCAAACGTTTTTGTCGATCCGAAAAGTTCAGAATCCAGTTTGCCGTATTATTCAAATGGGACACGGGACGATTTGATTCAG
>JAJRRE010000392.1 GCA_024279745.1 Alphaproteobacteria bacterium | reverse complement strand
TTGCCCGTTGCTTGAATTTACCGGAACTATGGGCCATAGTCGCGCGCTGAAATGCACGACGCACACGGATTCAATTTTCAGGTTTCAAAGGGAAGAAGAAACGATGTCAGAACTGGATAAAAGATATGCGGGCACCTCCGCCGAGTCGCGGGCAGGTGCACAATATGACGCCGGGCTGCGTGCGCATATGCTTGGTGTCTACAACTACATGGCGATTGGTGTCGCGCTAACCGGTCTGGTCGCCTATGCGCTGACCCTGTTTACCGTCACGCAAGACCCAAATCTCGCAGTCGCGCAAATGCGTAACGGCACCATGCTGACCGCGCTTGGCCAAACGCTCTACGGCTCGCCCATCAGATATGTCTTGATGCTGGCACCGCTGGGGCTTGTGATGTTGCTGTCTTTCCGCGTTCAGAAAATGAGCGTATCGGCGACCCAGATTTCCTTCTGGGTATTTGCTGCCGTTATGGGCGCGTCGCTGTCTTCGATTTTGCTGGTTTATACCGGCGCATCGGTTACCCGCGTGTTCTTCATCACATCCGCTGCTTTCGCCGGTTTGAGCCTGTTCGGTTACACCACCAAGAAAGACCTGTCCGGCTGGGGATCGTTCCTGATCATGGGCGTGATCGGCATAATCATTGCCGCCGTGGTTAATATCTGGCTGCAATCCTCGGCATTGCAATTTGCGATCTCCGTTATCGGCGTGCTGGCCTTTGCCGGTCTCACCGCTTATGACACGCAGCGCATCAAGGACGAATATTTCTCAATCGCTGGCGACGCAACCTTGCTGGCTAAAGGCGCGATCATGGGCGCGTTGTCGCTCTATCTCGACTTCATCAACATGTTCACATCGCTGCTCTATCTGTTCGGCGACCGTGAATAGGCTTGCATTAGTCTGATCAACCGGATTGATCGGATTGCATTTTAAATTGATCAAAGGGCCTCATGTTTTGTCATGGGGCCCTTTGTCTGTTTGGGTTGTGGCGCAGCTAACTCACGCGCTTACCATTCGCATCGACCACCACCTCGCCGTCGGGCTTGGTAAACGGGCCAATATCCGGGTTGGGCAGAATATCGAGCACCGTTTCGCAGGGGCGGCACAGGCGCACTTTATCGCCAACCACTACCAGCGGCCGGTTCATCAAGATCGGGTGCGCGGCGATGAAATTAATTAAATCCGCATCGCTCCATTTGGCGTCGTCCAGCTTCAGATCGTCATAAGGCGTACCTTTGCGGCGCAGCAGATCGCGCAGCGGGATGTTTAATCTGCCCACTAATTCGAGCAGTTTTTCCTTGCCCGGCGGGGTCTTGAGATAATTAATGATTTCCGGTTCCTCGCCGCTTTGCCGGATCATGGCCAGCACATTGCGCGACGTGCCGCAATTGGGATTGTGATAAATGCTTATCGGCGAGCTCATCTGGCTTGGTCCTTGGTTGGCTGCTGGCTGTTTGATCAATTAATTAATTGAGTGAGCGAGTGACTGGGGGAGCAGATACTTTGCAGCATTTGTAGTGTCTTATGATTGGGACGGCAAAGGAATAGAGGGGGTGATTGCTATAACATCGCGTATAAGACTTGCCGCCCACGCGCGGCGCGCGCTATCACCCTATGGGGGTCACGTCCTTGTGATACAGCGCCCCAACCATGCAACCAAGAAAATGCCCCGAAAGCCCCCGCAATGCCGCAGCCTGTTGATCCTGAACTGCTTGTTCCCAAAGGTGGCCCACGCCCGCCGCCAACCGCGCTTGGTGGAATACTATTCCGCACCATGGGCAAATTATGGATGAAGATTATGGGCTGGAAGTTCGAGGGCGAGTTTCCTGCCGACACAAAATTTGTGTTGATCGGCGCGCCCCATACCAGTAATTGGGATCTGCCGCATCTGCTGGCGACCGCCTCGCAAATGGGCATCAAGGTGCATTGGCTGGGCAAGGACGCCATTTTCAAATGGCCGTTTGCCGGGGTAATGCGCAAGCTTGGCGGGCTGCCGATTGACCGCTCCAAATCCAACAGCGCCGTTGATCAAACCGTGGCCGTGTTCAAGGAGCGCGAAGAGTTTTATCTGGTGGTGCCGCCTGAGGGCACACGCGGCAAAGTCAAATATTGGAAGACCGGGTTTTATTATATCGCGCACGGCGCCGATGTGCCGATTGTGCTTGGTTTCATGGATTATAGCCGCAAGGTCGCCGGCGTCGGTCCGGCCATTCGCACCACCGGCGACTATGAGGCGGATATGAAAGCCATCCGTAGTTTCTATGCGCAGGTCAAAGGCAAATACCCCGACAAAGCCACGGCAGGTTAGAGCTTCGGCGTCACCCGCCAAACGCCTTCGCCGTGGCCATCGGTCAGCAACCAGATGGCGCCATCGGGGGCGACACGAACGGCGCGAATGCGTTTGCGCAACCGCTTCAGCAGACGCTGTTCGCCAACTACTTTTTCGCCGCTCAGGGTCAGCCGTGCGAGCAGGCGGAACTTCAGCGCGCCGACCAGTAAATTACCTTTCCATTGCGGGAACAGATCGCCCGAGTAAAACGCCGCGCCTGAGGGCGCGATGGACGGGTCCCAATAATGCACCGGCTGTTCCATACCGTCCTTATGGGTGCCGATGCCAATTTTCGCGCCGCTATAATCGCGGCCATAGGTAATCACCGGCCAGCCATAATTGCGCCCGGCTTTGGGCGTGTTGACCTCGTCGCCGCCGCGCGCGCCATGCTCGATTGTCCATAGCTGCCCGGTATCCGGGTGCAGGGCGGCGCCTTGAATGTTGCGATGCCCGATCGACCAGTTTTCAGGCGCCCAGCCGGGCAGTTTGGGGTTGTCTGCCGGGACTGTGCCATCGGGATTAATACGCACGATCTTGCCCAGATGATTGGCCGGATTCTGCGCCTGATCCCGCGCCGAATAGCGCTCTCCCAAGGTGACGAACAATGTGCCGTCGCGCGCGAACACCAGCCGCGAGCCGTAATGAGCTGCGGAGCGATAAGCCGGCCGCTGCTGAAATATGACCCGAACGTTATCAAGCCGAGCGCTGCCGCCTGCGGTAAATTTCAAGACCGCCCGGCCGACGCTGGTGCCGTTGCGGCCTTTCGCGCGCGGCTCGGCATAGGAGAAAAATACCAGCCGGTCGGTTTTGAAATCAGGCGACAACACAATATCCAGCATCCCGCCCTGGCCGCGCGGGTCGACTTTCGGTACACCGGTTAGCGGCGGGGATATTGCACCGTTTGGATCGACGATGCGGATGGACCCGAGCCGCTCGGTCACGATCACCCGGCCATCAGGCAAAAAGTCGAACCCCCATGGATAGCGCAGACCGCGCGCGACACGCTCAATTTTTACTGCTGATTGTGCCATGACGATCCTTCTCGGTCCCTGCTTCGGCTGCAAAGCATATGGGGATTAATATGCAATCTTAAACCGAATGAATTAGGGCGCGACTTCACAGATAGCCACCGGCGGCGGGGTTTGCAGCCACTTATGTTTGGGGCCAACCGCGCATAACCGCTGCACCACACGCGCCCGATGGCTCTGGCTGCCGGTTTGGTCCCGCTGTCCTGAACTGCCTGTAAGCGTGACATGCTCATAGGCGATCGGCGTCAGGCGCGGCGAGACCTCATCGAGCAATTCACCGGGCCGCAGCAGAAAGTCTGGGTTCGCGGGTTTGCCAAAGCGTTCATTACCAAGGGCGAAGGTTTCATAAATCAGTACGCCGTCCGGTTTCAGCGCCGCTATAATCTGGTCGAATAATGGGCGCCACAGATAATTAGTGACAATGATACCGGCATATCGGCCCTGTTCAAACACGGCGCGCGGTTCAGTACCAGCGCCGGCGCCAGTACCAGCGTCGGCTTCAACTTCAGCTTCAGCGTCAACCGCCTCCAGATCACTACGAATAAGCCGCAGGTCAGGCTGCGCCGCCAGATCCCCGATGCGGCTCAAATCCCGGTCAACCGCCGTGACATGGTAGCCCGCCGCCAGCGCCGCGCGGGCGTGACGCCCCGCCCCGCAGGCCACATCGAGAACGTCGCCACCGGCCACGACACCGCCCAAAAACCGCATCACCCAGTCTGACGGTGCGGATACGATTATCTGATTTGTACCAGTGGCGGTGATCGGATTATTCTTTCTCAAGGCGCTGGCCGGATCGATAGGGCCGCGGCAAAAAAATGCTGTAATTTGGCGCAATCCCACCATATAAGGACCCATGAGCGACGCAACCACAATCCCCTTCCGCAAAATGAACGGTCTTGGCAATGAGATCGTCGTGGTCGACCTGCGCGGATCGGCCAAAGTGTTCACCGCCGCTGAG
>JAJRRE010000391.1 GCA_024279745.1 Alphaproteobacteria bacterium | reverse complement strand
CGCCAATTTGATGCGCGTTCCATGGATGGATTTACCTCTGGCGGGTCTAAGCTGGCTGAGAGGGCAAAAGCACCGGTTTACCTTATTTACATTGGGCTGTCTGTTTGGCGGTGTTTTGCTGTTTTATTGAAGCCGCTCAACTGGCCTCTAAACACGGTGCCGCTCAGCAGACCGCTGTACAAGTCGCGGCGGCGCGCCGCGCCGTGCTACCATTCAATTCCAATACTATTCTCATGACTGCCGCACTCTGGGTGTACACTATTTCCGATGTTGAAACTTCGCCGTGCGCTTTGATTGGCGTGCCGGTTGGCAAGTTGATCGCAACTGGTATAGTCTGGCCGGTAGTGCACAGGCGCGCGCAGCGCGTTCATTGAAATTGCGGATAAGAACAGCGGCACCCGTGATCGCGGTGGGATTGTTGGAGACACGAAAATGGTAACGTTCAAGCAGCTTTGGCGCAATCACCCGATTAATAAATCGGATCAAACGCCCTGTATTGCCCCTAAGGACATGACCAATTTATCCAATCAGAAAATCCGCAAAGGCTTGCCGGTATTTCATAATCAGTGCGCCATCAGGCTTGGTGTATCCTTGCGCGATGCGGGCGTTAAGCCGGGCATTATTCGCGGTTGCCTGACCTGTGGGGCGCACCCGGAATCAGACATGCACTTCATTCGCGCCACCCAATTAGCCGAACGTCTTGCCACTACACGTCTGGAGGGTGTTCGCCCCGTCGAGAAAATTGTCGGGAAAACCACGCAGGACTTTTACCGTAAACTCTATGGCCGCAAAGGCATCATTCACATCCGTGACTATTGGTATCGCTCAACTGATAAACCGGGGCGCCCGAGCGGCGATCATATCGATCTGTGGAACGGCTATCGGCCGACTTCAAAATGGCTGCTGGAGTGGTTTTCCTGGCTGGGGTATTATTCGAACTACGCCAAAGCACGTGAGATTTGGTTTTGGCCGGTGGACTGACGGCAAGGTTGTCACTGCGCCGCCAGAAAACGGATATGCTGGAACACACTGAAACACTGAAACACACTGAAACATTGGCACATTGGCACAACAATAGCAGCCACACTGGCACAACAGTATCGACGACGGGCGGCAAGGTGGCGACACTTCACGCCGGTGGCCATCGTTGAAACATTGGCGATCTGGGTTCAGTCTTGATCGCATCAGGGGAGGACTACGGCAAATGCGGTATGTAGTGGCAATAGTTTGCGCAATTGTTGGGGCAGGAATAGCGGCGACTTTGCTTGGAGGACCATTGGCCAGTTGGGCCGTTTCCAATATGAGCTTTGTCAGTCCCGTAGCTGCTGACGACATGCACGGCTGGATTTATTTGGGCTCGATGGCCGGCGGGCTGGTCTTCGGCTGGATACTTGGCTGGGCGCTTGGTGGACGGATCAAGACGGAAGATCTCGATATCTAAAGTCACTGTTCGTGGTTCAGGGCGCCGTCCTGCGCGGTACATTACGGTTCAATTCGCTTAAGGCGGCTTTGGATGACATGACGAAATCATCAGCTAGCGCCGGCAACAGTCAATTGTTCCAGTTGCTGCAACAGTGAGTTCTTATTGTTGAAGTGACAGCTATCGGACGGTAGAATATTTGGCGTGAAAACAAGACGTTATCGCCTTGGTGCGGACGTTTGCAGCGGTTGGCGCCGGAACCGGCAATAACCTCAAATTGCAATATAATTCTTGGCATAAGCAGCACGCTTGGCTAAATTGCTCCCATAGTTGTGAACTCGTCGACGCAAACATTTTCACCACAACTACTGGTTGTTTTAACCGTGGGGATCTATCTCCAGATAGGTCGTTTGACTACGAAAAAGTGGGAGGGTCGGGCGTTCCCCGCTCCCACTTTTTTGTGTTTCTGGCGTGGCCGTTTAGAACGTTTGGTGGCGATTGCAAGATTTTCAGTATTTTCAAGATTTTCGGTATTTGCAATGATTTTGGTACGCACGCGCCTTCGTTTGGCAACCAATTAGTTGCGGTTTCATAGCGTCTTGCTGGCGGCGTCAAAAAGAGTTTTATGGAACGAGTTTCAATTTGCGTGACGCTGGCCGCTTGCTCGCCGTGTAACGCGCCTTGCAAAACACCAGCAGGTCCGGCAAAAGAGCCCTTGAGAGCACACAGCGTGAAGATTTGTGTAATTTCATAAAACTGCAAAATTTCAAGGATTTAACAATATGAAGCTCTTGCTGCTGGCCTCTGCCGGCGGAGCTGTTGGGGCCGGCGGGCGCTATTTGGTCAATGTCGGCATGGGGCGCTGGCTTGGGGCCGGGTTTCCGTGGGCGACGCTGAGCGTCAATATTCTGGGTTCGCTGCTAATGGGGATCATCATCGAGATATTTGCCCTGCGCTATCAAGGGTCGATGGAAGCGCGCACCTTCTTGACCACAGGAGTGCTCGGTGGTTTCACGACATTTTCCGCTTTTTCGCTGGATTTCGTGACCCTGCTTGAGCGCAAACAGGCGCTCAGCGCCGGCCTTTATCTGGCCGGGTCGGTTAGTATTTCCATTGCGGCATTGTTTGCCGGCATGGCGTTAATGCGAGCGGTGTTGTGATGAGTGATAAAGTGGATAAGAGTATGGAAACTGGTTCTGAAACCGATAATCTGAAGCCGTGGTCGCAGCCGGGGCAAAAGCCACAGCAGACCAGCGATGATCCTGGTCAGGGCGCCGATCAGGGCGCGCAAAAAGACGGTGGTGGTCGCAGCGCTAAATCCAAGCATTTGGAGACCATTGGCGTCGTGCCAGACGATGGCGGCCTGCGGCTGGACCGATGGTTCAAACGCCATTTTCCTGATGTGACCCATGGGCGCCTACGCAAGATGCTGCGCACCGGTCAGATCCGCGTCGACGGCAAGCGGGTGCAGGCAAATCTTCGGCTTAGCGTTGGTAGCCAAATCCGCGTACCGAAGATAGCGCGCGAGCCGTTAGAACAGCGCCCTTCATTGCGCCCGCCGCCCGGCCTGTCGAAAGCCGACCGCACATTTATTGAAAACATGATCCTGTTTGAAGACGATGACGTGTTCGTACTCAATAAACCATTTGGACTGGCAGTGCAGGGCGGTACAAAAACCACGCGCCATCTTGACGGTATTTTGGCCGGTATGGCCGACCGGTTTGGCGGCGAGCGGCCGCGGCTGGTACACCGGCTCGACCGCGATACAACAGGGGTGTTGCTGGTTGCCAAATCCCGCTTCATTGCTGCCAAGCTCGGCAAGACATTCCAAACCCGCTCGGCTGCAAAGACTTATTGGGCCTTGGTCACGGGCGTGCCGCGTCCGCATCAAGGCAAAGTGGAAGCGGCTTTGGTTAAAGCTACCACACCCGATGGTGACCGCGTGCGCAAATCCCGGCCCGGCGAACAAAAACTGGCCCAGCACGCCACCACCCATTATTCGGTGATCGACCGGGTCGGCAACAAGGCCGCCTGGGTCTCGCTGAAGCCGGTGACAGGGCGTCAGCATCAATTGCGCGCCCATATGCAAATCATTGAGTGTCCGATTGTTGGCGACAATAAATATGGCGGCGACGAAATGATGCCCGATGTGGATATGGAGGTGAAACTGCATCTGCATGCGCGCCGGCTGGTCCTGCCGCATCCGCGAGATCAGAGCGAAAAGGTCGATGTTACGGCGCCGCTGCCGGAGCATATGCTGCGCACCTGGGATCTGCTCGGGCTTGATCCGAATAAGTTCGATGCGGACGAAGGATAAGGCTAAAGGCGTGGTGCGACTGGCCTGGAACAGAGCTTCACCTGATACCTAACACCGAACCTGACTGATGTGCAGCGGGTGAAAAGAATGAAAGCGCGTAAGATGAAGCTGGTTATCTTTGATTGCGACGGCACCATTGTTGACAGTCAAAATGCGATTATGCGTGCCATGACCCATGCGTTTGAAGCCAGCGGGTTAACGACGCCGCCGCGGCGTGCCGTGCTGGATATTGTCGGGCTGTCTCTAAGTGAAGCTTTTGCCAAACTGGCGCCAGCTGCCAGCAAAAGCAAACGCGCGCTACTGACCGATCATTATCGCGACGCCTTTACTGTGATGCGCAATCAGCCGGGCAGCGAAGATCCGCTTTATGACGGCGCCCGCGAGGTGATTGAAAGCTTGGCAGCGCGTGATGATATGGTGCTTGGTATTGCCACGGGGAAATCCGTGCGCGGCGTTGTGCGCATGATCAAGGAGCATGGCTTTGCCGGCCATTTCGCGACGGTGCAAACGTCGGATCATCATCCATCAAAACCGCATCCGGCGATGATCGAACTGGCCATGAAAGAGGTCGGCGTTGTCCCACGCGATACGGTCATGATCGGCGACACGACTTATGATATTGAAATGGCGGTGAATGCGGGCGTTAAAGCGCTGGGTGTGAGCTGGGGCTATCACCCGGCGCAATGGCTAAGCGAAAGCGGCGCGGGCGTGGTTGCCGACAGCTATGACGAAATCATCGGGCATGTGGACGCACTGTTGGCGCAAAGTAATTCTTAGGAGTTTAGCACGAGGTGAAAGCCAAGGGGTGAGCAGTGAGCGAAGATAAAGTCAGCAAATCAGTGGCTGAGGCTATTGCCGCACAGCAATCGGGGGCAAAGCTGCCCAGGCGGTTTTATAAGGACGTGAGCGTTGCGGCAAAGGACATCGATGGCGGTGCCGGGTTTGTAGTATTGCTCGATGGGCGCGCCCTGCGCAGCCCTGGTAAAACGCAGCTTGCCTTGCCGAGTGAGGTCCTGGCGGCGCGCATTGCGCAAGAATGGCAGCGCCAGGAAACGCAGATCGATTTAGCGGCAATGCCGTTAACCCGGCTGGCCTATCGGGCAATCGATCTGGTCCAGGGCAATCAGGCTGAGACGCGCCGCGAGATCGTCAAATATGCCAGCAGTGATTTGTTGTGCTACCGCGCCGATCAACCGCAAGAATTGATTGCGCGGCAGGCGCTGCTTTGGGACCCGGTTTTGGCCTGGGCCAATGAAGTTCATGAAATTGATTTGAATGTGGCCACGGGCATCGTCCCGGTGCGCCAGTCAGATGCGGCGCTTGGCGCGCTCGATACCAAAATTGCGAGCGCCTACGGCGATCCATTTTTGCTGGCGGCGCTGCATGTGTTAACAACCTTAAGCGGCTCGGCCCTGTTGGCATTTGCCCATGGCCAGGGACAATTGTCGGCGGGCGCATGTTGGGATGCGGCTCATGTCGATGAAGACTGGCAGATTGAGAAATGGGGCGAGGACGATGAGGCGGTGAAAGCGCGCGCGGCGCGTCGGAGCGAATTCGATACTGCCAGTGAAGTGCTGAAGCTACTACGCTGAATTTGCAAATACCACTCCGGCCGCGCCAACCAGCACCGCTAGTCTAATCTGTGGGTTTTACGCCGATGGCGGCGCAGCGGGCTTGCGCGAATTAGACGGCGCAGGCGGTATTGTACCCAGCTTGGCCAGCTCCCGGTTGGGGTCTGAAATCGCCAGCACAAATCCCAATTCGCTCATAAGCTTTGCCGCTTGAGTAATCTTTGATTTGCTGCGCAGATATTCCACGACAAAAATCGGCAGACCGTCGCCGCGCGCCAGTTCAAGAAGATGACGTGAGTATTCAAATTCATCTTTGTCATTGCGGGCCTCAAGGCCCTCCTGGCCAAACACCAATTCTTCTTTTGCCACACCGTTTAAAATGGCACGCAGATTCTGGTGCTCCAGCAGCTCTTCGCCGTTTTGCATGACAATTTGAAAGCCCGGTTTTACGGCGCGCGCATGCTCAGTCAGCGCGCCCATGAAGGCGATCATATCGCGGGGCAAGTCCGGGCGCGATTTGGCGATCTTTTTGTAGCGTCGTTGTAGATCTTCATAGACGTCGCATTTATCGAGATAAACCCCATCAAAACCTTGCGCTATGATTTTGTCGATGCAGGAACCGGGGCTGCCGAATATGATGTTCTGCCAGTCTTGATGCCAAAACTTTACGGAAAAATTCTCGTCCCAATCGGGGTTCTCACCCAGCAGCCAATCTGGTTTTGATTTGGCTTTGCTCCAGCTGGAATGCCAATAGCCGCGATAGCTTTCTGCTTCACCAATGGACAAATAGGCCAACACAATGCGGCGGCTACCATCGGTTTTTTGTTGCAAGGCGCTGATCTGCTGAGCGCTCAAAGCGCTATCGTCATTGCCGTCAATGGTTGGGTCAATGACTAATAGATCGAACGGGCTGGCAAGGGCTTGGTCAAATTCGAAGTCCTGCAGTTGATAGCCCCAATTGCGCACGTCGTTCAAGCTCCAGTCCATCTTAGGTGAGGACGCCTGATCGTTGTCGAGGCTATTTTCTGGCGCCGATGATGCGTCACCTTGGGTTGATGTTCTAGCTGGCTGGGTTGCGGGTTGGCGTACGGCCTGCCGTGCGGGGCTTTGAAATTTTCCCACCAGTTGGTGCACGAGATAAATCGCTATCACGATTGCCACGATAAAAACCAGGAGCCAGGCGCTAGAAGTTAAAGCTTGATACATTTTTGCGTTTATCCTGTGGGGTGGGCAATCATTTGGCAGGGCATGACGGCGGTTAATCGCCCTCCAGTTTGCCAGCGCCCCCGGCTAAGGGGATAAGACAAATCGGGGAAAAAGCCTTGCGATGCGAAAAACAAAAATTGAAAAGGCCCCAGACGTTTCTGTTACACGCACCAGGCGTCCTTAACTTTAGCGCGTGCTCGCGTCAAGGATGATGAGGCTGAACAAGCGGTAATGGGGATTAAGCTGGGCTCTGGACAGATGTATGCAGCGGCCGCCTGGGCCCAGGTGCGCGCAATCGCGGGGCGCCAATACCTAATGCGGCAAAGCTTATACGCTAAAATTGCTGACCGGGCAGCCATAGTTGGTCTAGGTTTCGAGGGCCGATATACGGGATGAAACCTTGCGCCTTGATCTCGCGTTGAACGCGGGCAATCTTATTGCGGCTGCGCAAGTAATCGACGACAAAGACCGGGCGACCGGCGCGGCGGGCTTTTTTTAAATTGGCAATGGATTCGCGAATATCCTGGCGCGAATTACGTTTTTGCGAATAGTCGTTGCCGTAGAACAAATCCTCCTTGGCAACCGCATCGATGGCGCGGCGCATTTTGGCATGGACCAGCAGCTCTTCGGCATTTTGCAAAATGACCATGAAATTTGGATTGCGTTTGCGCGCGTGGGCGGCCAGCCGGGCAACGAAATCGACCATCTTGTTTTCCGCGTCGGGGCATTCGCGTTTGACTTCAGCATAGACGTCAACCCGGTCGAGATATACGCCGTCAAAGCCCAGCTCGATCAGTTTATGCAAGGGCGACAGGTCAATCGAATTATAAACATTGCGGCCATAGCGATCACCCAAAATTGTGCGTTGCCAGCCTTCGTTGCAAAAGCGGATGATGCGGTTGCCCTTCCATTGCGGGTTTTCCTTCATCAACCAGTCGGGCGCGTCTTCTGTTAGATACTCTTTGGAAAAGTAATCGGGGCGATAATCTTCCGCTTCGCCAATCGATAGATAGGAAATCACCAAACGGCGGCCACCGCCCGGTTTGCGCTTCAACCTTGCGACTTCGGAGCGCGTGAAAGCGCGGTCTACGTCCAGCCCCGTTGTGCCGTCGACGACCAGCAGATCAAAAGGCGAGCGCGCCGCTCGCGCAACGTTGAGACCGCTGAGCTGATAGCCCCAGCTTTTAGCCTTATTGATGGTGCGCAACCGGAACCGCTGGCCGGTCGCCCTGGTTGTCGCCGGACGTTTGGCAATTACCGGACGTGGGACTTCGGCCTCGCGAATGCGGGCGTTGGCAGGCGCGGATAGGACAATTCCAGCTGCCAGCATCACGATTGCCAGGCTTGTTGCCACCACCGCGTTCAAGCTTGGGCAACAACGCTTAAGGCACGCCGATGACTGGCTAGGTTTATGGAGCGGGTGTTGGGGCATAGGGACTGTTTTAATCATCGCAAGTGGTCAAAATTTGACCCGCAACTCGTCCAGCTCGCGTGGTCCGAAATAGGGGATAAAACCCAATGATCGCAATTTGGATTTGATAATCCGGCGCACATTGACGTCATCGATATATTCAATTGCGAATATCGGCCGTCCGTCATTTTGTGCAAGCTTGAGATAACCCAGAGAATTTTCAACATCGGCGGCGGAATTGAGCGTGCCAGCTGCGCTTAAACCCAGCAGCAGGTCTTCCTTGGCGGCCGCATCGATGGCATTGCGCAACGGTTCGGCGCGCAGTAATTCTTCGGCATTTTGCAGCACAATGATGAAGCCGGGTTTTTGGGCGCGGGCATAGTTGGCCAGCTCGACTACGAATGAGATCATATCGGGCGCGGCGGTCTTGCGCTTCTTTTGCCAATGTTCATAGATATCGGCGCGGTCCAGGTAAACGCCGTCAAATCCGGCGGCAATGATTTTGTCGAGCATGGCATTGCTAGAGCCGAACAGTTTTTTCTTCCACCCCTTATGCCAGAACCTGACATGATAATTGCCGCGCCAGTCGCTGTTTTCCGCGCCAAGCCATGCGGGCGCCGTAGCTGATGGGCGCCCCAAGGGGGGATCATCTGGCGAAGCGGCGGCGCCAAAACGTTTGGCAGCAAATTGGCGAAGCCGTGAGCCGGTACGCTGGACTGCAAGGGCTGTTTGCGGTGCGCTTCGTTCTTTTAGTTCTGGCGCTAAATCTTGTTGCCTTGTTACTTTGTCTTTGGAAATTGCCGCTGGCGCATTGACCCAGTTTTCACGCCAATAGCCGCGATAATTTTCAGCCTCCCCGATAGACAAATAGGACAATATAATGCGCCGCCTATTCGGGGCTGCCTTTGAATTGCTGGATTGCGGTTCGGCTGGTTGTGGCGGCATAGTCTGTAGCCGTTTGAGCGTGCGCCGCGCCCAGTCATGGGGGCCATAGTCGAGGGCCGCAGGATCGATTACCAATAAATCAAAAGGCGCTGCGGCGGCTTTATCGACATTTAGTTTTTGCAACTGGTAGCCCCAGCTTTTGACATGGCGGAGCAATGAGGGGCGGGTATTGTGAGTGAAACCTGGTTGGAACGGATCGGGGGCCACGTCGTCCTGACTGTCCTGGACGACTGGCGGTTCTATGCCCGCATAGGTTAGCCACGCCGTCGTGCTGATCCCGGTGAACAATAGCGCCAAACCCAATAACGCACGTCGCCACAAACTGATCGATGTGCTGCGGCGGCGTGCAACGCCGGTGGCCGTGTCGGGTTCTGTTGAGTTGTGCGTCAAGTATCGGCT